>JBOGDN010000194.1:0-10994 GCA_050742995.1 Stackebrandtia sp.
GCGTACTGGAGCACGAACTGCAGCCGCGTGATCGTGGCGTTGTACACGATCAGTTCGCCGAGGACGACGCCCTCCTCGCCCACTTGGTCGTGGACGTCTTGCAGGCCGTTCAAAGGCTCGGCGGCGCGGTCGAGGATCGCGTCGAGCTCGGTGTCGTCGCCGCGCTGCTGCTTCTTGGCGCCCTCGAACGCCTCGAGCGCTTCGTCCGTCGTCTCCCGCGCGTCCTCGAAGGCGGAGATGGCGAGCCGTTCCTTGTCCAGGTCCAGGTCGTCCTTGTAGATCTGCAGGCCGACCTCGAGGCGCTCGTCTTGCAGCGCGTCGATCAGGTCCGAGGTCTTGGCGGTGAGGTCCACCATCGTCGAGGTTTCGGTGACGGTGAGCGCGTCGGAGCTGGAGTCGGCCAGGCGCATGCCCGCGATGCCCATGAGCGCCACGACGGGCACCACGAGAATGAGCACCAGTTTGGAGCGGATACGCACGTCCGCCAGCCGGGGCAAGCCGAAGCGGCGCCTGGGCGGGGCGGCTTCGTCCGCCTCCGTCGCACTGCGGTTGCTCACCGTTACGGACCCTCCTGGGGGTTTGAAAAGTCGAGAGGTCGCGGACGGAACACGCTTACACGTGTATATCTCGTGCCGCTGCGTTGCCGCGAGTGACCCTGCCGATTCCACCACGAACCGGAGAGAAAGGGAAGGGCAGGGCTCGAGCGGAACCTCTCATATCAGACGTTTCGGACGCTTCAGGCGTCACTTCGATGCGCGCCTTGAACATCGGGGCCGCTCGCCGCCTCCTTCCTGTCTAGACGAACGACGAATGTCGAGACGATCGGGCGACCGCGCGCGTTGACTTTGGATGGCGCACACCCTGTGCGACGCCTCCGTCACCTCACGCGTCACCGTTGAAAGCGGATGCCGTCCGCCCGACGACCCCGGGGGTTCGCTCGTGACACACGCACACTTCGCATACGGCTGGATCAGCCCGATCATGGGATTCGGGTTCGCGCTCGCCGGCGCGTACCTCGGTCTCATCTGCGCCGCCCGCGCCCGGAGCCTGCCGCCCGGGCCGCCGCGGCTGCGGCAGCTGGCGTTCGCCGCGTTGTCGATCGGGGGCGTCGGCGTCTGGATGATGCACTTCACCTCCAGGATCGGGTTCAGCGTCGACCCCGGCGAGGTGCGTTACGGCGTCGGCCTCACCTCGGCGAGCTTCGTCGTCGCCGTGGCCGCGCTGGGCGTCGGGCTCTACGTGATCGGCTCCGGTGAGCCGTCGATTCCAAGACTCGTCCTCGCCGGGCCGCTGACCGGCATGGGGATCACAGTGATGCACTACACCGGCATGGCCGGGGTGAATCTTTCCGGGACCATCCGCTACGACGCGTTCTGGGTCGTGGCGTCCATGGCGGTCGCGGTCGTCGCCGCGACCGCCGCGTTGTACTGCACCACCTGGGTGGAGGACGGAAGAGCGCTCTTCGTCGCCTCGGCCTCCATCGCGGCCGGGATGTGCGGCGTGCACTACACCGGAATGGCCGCCGTTTCAGTGGCGCCGGGTCCCGTCGACGCCGGTCCGGTCCCGGGCGCGCACCCGCTGGTGCTGCTCATTCCGATCGCGGTGCTCGCCGCCATTGCGCTCATCGGCATCATCGTCGTGGTGCTCGCCGAATCCGACGACGATCTGGACGACGCCGAAGTCGAAGCTCCGCGCCCGCCGACGCTCAAGGCGCTGCCGTCGGCGGCGACAGACCTGCGGCTGCTGCACGGCCGCCGCACCACCCCGCCGCGGCCCTGGCCCGCCATCGAGGCGGCCCCGGAGCTGAAGCTGACCCGGCCAGCGGCAGCGGCGGCGGCGCGGGAGTCCATGCCGCGCACCGGCGACGGGGAGTCTCGCTCGGTTGTCGAGACGATGCCCGCACCTCGACACGGCGGCAATCGCGCCACCGCGGAATTGCGGCGAATCCGCGACGTGAAACCCGTCAAGACCTGGCAGGACTTGAACTCCGACGACGAGCCGCGGCCGTCGCTGCCGTCGCGAGTCGACTCATGGAGATGACGCCTCGTTTAGTGGCCGATGAACTTCGCGTACGCGGGTTTGATCACGTCGTCGATGATCTGCAGGCGCTCGTCGAAGTGGATGAAAGCGCTCTTCATCGCGTTGACGGTCAGCCAGCGCAGGTCTTCCCAGCCGTAGCCGAAGGCCTGCGAAAGCAGAGCCATCTCCCTCGAGACGCTGGTGCCGCTCATGAGGCGGTTGTCGGTGTTGACGGTGACCCGGAAGCGAAGCTTGGCCAACAGCGCGAAAGGGTGCTCCTCGATCTTCGTGGCCAGGCCGGTCTGCAGATTCGACGAGGGGCACAGCTCCAACGGCACTCGCGTGTCGCGGACGTACTCGGCGAGCCGCCCCAGTTTCGCCTCGCCGTCGTCGTCGAAGGTGATGTCGTCGACGATCCGCACGCCGTGCCCGAGCCGGTGGGCGCCGCACCACTGCAACGCCTGCCAGATCGACGGGAGGCCGAAACCCTCGCCCGCGTGAATGGTGAACCGGAAGTTCTCTCGCTGCAGGTACTCGAAGGCGTCGAGGTGACGGGTGGGAGGGAATCCGGACTCGGCGCCGGCGATGTCGAAGCCGACGACGCCGGAGTCGCGGTACTGCACGGCCAGCTCGGCGATCTCCATGGAGCGGGCGGCGTGCCGCATGGCCGTCAACAGCAGGCCGATGCGAATCGTCTTGCCGTCGGCCGCGGCGTCCCTGGCCCCGTCGGCGAAACCGGACAGCGCCGCCTCCACCACCCCGGCCAGGCTCAGGCCCTCCTCGACGTTCAGCTCGGGGGCGAAACGCACCTCGGCGTAGACGACGCCGTCGGCGGCCAGATCGCGCGCGCACTCGTAAGCCACCCGGTGCAGCGACTCTTCGGTCTGCATGACCGCGACGGTGTGCGCGAAGGTCTCCAGGTACCGCTCGAGGCTGCCGGAGTCCGCGGCCGAGACGAACCACCGCCTCAGCTCGTCGACGTCGGTCGCGGGGAGCTCGTGTCCGATCTCGTCGGCGAGCTCCGCGACCGTATCGGGACGCAGCCCCCCGTCCAAGTGGTCGTGGAGCAGGACTTTCGGCGCTTCCCGAATTTCTTCGACAGACAACGGCATCAAAAAAGGGTACGTCGTCACATTTGGACGCGATCCCAGGGACACGGCTCGACTCGGCCCTTGCCGGCCGGGATGAGGGCCCACTCCAGCGCCCAGCGGCGGTGCCAGATCAGCGACTGGTCAAGGGCCTCGGGCAGCCGGCCGCCGCGGCGGCGCGTGTCCACGCACACCCAGTCCAGGCAGCAGTACAGGTCGAGCATTTCGGCGATCTCGACGGCGTCGCGACCCGACGGCAGCGCGCGGTCTTGCCATCGGGCATACGACTCGCTGGCGCGCAGGTCGGGCATGAGAGCGGGCAGCTGGTCGGAGCAGTACTGGGACGGGTCCAGATGCTGCGTCAAGCCGAGCATCCAGGCCAGCGCGAACAACGCTTCCAGCTGCTCGGAGAAACGACGCGGGTCGCCGTTGCCGGTGGCGATGAACTGCCACTCCGAGGGCGTGAGCTCTTCGAGGACGCGGGCGTCGAGCAGCCATCGCATGGCCATGGGCGGCGGCATGTCGAACACGCGGGCCTGCACCACGTTGAGAATGGCGGCGCGCGCTTCGATGTCCGAAAGCGGTCGGACCGCGACGTCGTCGTCGGGGCCGAAAATACGGGGCAGATAGTCGGGCCGCACCGACACGCCGAGTTGGGCCAACCCGTCACAGGTGCTGGTTCTGATCTGCCGAGGGTCGAATAGCAAAGGTGTCACGGATGCCTCGCATATCGTCTCGCGTGGCTTTGAAGCACTGTACCCTCTGCAAACTGGGCGAGGGTAACGACCATCACACCACGAAGCCGCGACGTCGCGGGATCCATTATGGGTGAATAATGGCCCCAGGCTGACCTGCGACGTTCTCCTTACACGTGCGGCGGCGCCTCAGCTCACCCGATCGAGCACCAGTGGGCCGGGCTTGGCCTCCGCGCCGATGTCGACGGCGCCCGAAAGGCTCTGCCGCGCGGCGGCGAATCGCGCCGGATCGTCGGCGTGCATCCGGACGATCGGCGCTCCCGCGCGCACGGCGTCCCCGACCTTCGCCAGCAGTTCGACCCCGGCGCCGGCGGATACCGGGTCGGACATACGCGCCCGTCCCGCGCCGAGCCGCCACGCGGCCACGCCGACGGCGTAGGCGTCGAGCCTGGTCAGCACGCCGTCGTCCGTCGCACGGATCTCGTCGACCTCGGCGGAGACGGGCAGCTTCGCGTCTGGGTCGCCGTCCTGGGCGACGACCATCGCGCGCCAGGCGTCCATGGCGCGGCCGTCGGCAAGCGCCGCGGCCGGGTCGGCGTCCGGTTTGCCGGCCAGGGCGAGCATCTCCCGCGCAAGCGCCGTGGTCAGCTCCACCACGTCGGCCGGGCCGCCCCCGGCGAGCACCTCGAGCGACTCGGCGACCTCGAGGGCGTTGCCGGCCGTGCGGCCCAGCGGGGTGTCCATGTCGGTCAGCAGCGCCGTGCAGCGCACCCCGTGAGCGTCGCCGAGGCGCACCATGGTCTCGGCGAGCCTGCGGGCCTGCGCGCGCTCCTTCATGAACGCGCCGGAACCGACCTTGACGTCAAGCACCAGGGCGTCGGTGCCCTCGGCGATCTTCTTGCTCATGATCGACGAGGCGATCAGCGGGATCGACTCGACGGTGCCGGTGACGTCGCGCAGCGCGTACAGGCGGCGGTCGGCTGGCGCCAGCTGCGCCCCGGCGGCGCACACGACGGCGCCGGGTTCGGCCAGGCGCTGTATGAACTCCCGGTTCGACAGGTCCACGCGGAATCCGGGGATGGTCTCGAGCTTGTCGAGGGTGCCGCCGGTGTGGCCGAGGCCGCGCCCGGAAAGCTGCGGGACGGCGACGCCGAAGCTGGCGACCAGGGGCGCGAGGGGCAGCGTGATCTTGTCGCCGACGCCGCCGGTGGAGTGCTTGTCGACGGTCGGCTTGCCGACGCTCGACAAGTCGAGCCGTTCCCCCGAGGCGATCATGGCGGCCGTCCAGTCGGAGATTTCGCGGTCGTCGGCGCCGTTGAGAAGGATGGCCATGGCCAGCGCGGACATCTGCTCGTCGGCGACGACCCCCCGCGTGTACGCGTCGACGACCCACCGGATCTGGGCGGTGGACAGCGCGCCGCCGTCCCGCTTGGCGCGGATGACGTCGACCGCGCTCATGGGTTCGGCTGCCATTGCGGCGATCTCCTGTCGAGAGGTGTGGGAAGGGTTGTCACTTGTCGAGGTGGTCCGGGCCGAAGGCGCCCGGCAGCAGGGTCTCAAGCCGGACCGGTTCGGGGTCGGCGTCGACGAGGCAGTCGGGGCCGCCGTGTTCGTGCAGCAGCTGGCGGCAGCGGCCGCACGGCGTCAGCACTCGCCCGTGCCCGTCGACGCAGGCAAGGGCGACAAGACGCCCGCCGCCGCTGGCGGCGAGCGCCGAGACCAGGCCGCATTCGGCGCACAGGCTCAGCCCGTACGAGGCGTTCTCGACGTTGCAGCCGACGACGGTGCGGCCGTCGTCGACCAAAGCGGCCGCGCCGACGGGGTATTTCGAGTACGGGACGTAGGCGTGCCGCATGGCCGCGCGAGCGGCCTCGCGCAACAGCTTCCACGCCACGTCGTCTACATGCCTGTCCACGCCTGACCCGCCCTTCTCCCACACTACGAGGCAAAACGCCCCATCTAGTGATCTTGAAGGGCTCGCGTGCGTCTCGCAAGTCCCCCTCGGGGCCGGTCAGGATTTTATGTACGGTTTGCCGTCGGCGGCCGGCGGGCGGACGCGTCCGATGAGCCCGGCCACAGCCACGATGGTGACGAGGTACGGCAGCATCAGCATGAACTGATACGGCACCGGGGAGTCGCCGCCGAGGAATTCCTGCAGCTGGTCGGCGAAGCCGAACAGCAGGGCCCCGGCAAGCGCGCCGAGCGGGTTCCAGCGGCCGACGATGAGCACCGCGAGCGCGATGAAGCCCTTGCCGGCGGTCATGTTGTCGGCGAACTCCAGGCCGCGCCCGACGGTGAAGAACGCGCCGCCGACTCCCGAAACCAGGCCGGCGATCACGACGTTGCGAAAGCGCAGCCAGTTGACGTTGATGCCGACGGTGTCGGCGGCGGCGGGGTGCTCGCCGACGGCGCGGGTGCGCAGGCCCCAGCGGCTGCGGAACAGCAGCAGATAGATGCCGGCGACCAACACGATGGCCAGGTAGGTGAAGACGTTCTGCCGGAAGATCATCGGGCCGATGACGGGAATGTCCGACAGCAGCGGAACGGTCCAGCTCGCCGCGCGTTCGGGCTCGTTGTAGTCGGAGAAGTTGCCCTTCATGATCCGGTCGTAGAGGAATCCGGTCAGGCCGAGCACCAGGAGGTTGAGGATGACCCCCACGACGACCTGGTCGACCTGGTAGCGCACGGCCAGGCCCGCCAGCAGGAAGGTGACCACGGCGCCGGAAAGGGCGCCTGCGGCGATTCCCGCCGTCGCGCTCGACGTCATGGTGGCGACCATGGCGCCGGTGAACGCGCCGGCCAGGAACTGGCCTTCGATGCCCACGTTGATGACGCCGGAGCGTTCGCACAACACGCCCGACAGCGAGCCGTAAATCAGCGGCAGCGCGGCCACGACGGTGCCCGCGAGCAGCGTCTCCACCGGCACGTTGCGGCCGGCGGAGGCGAAAACGGCGAAGATCAAGCCGAGGACCATGAAGGCGACGCCGCCGCCGGTGAGCAGCCCGAAGCGCGACCGCTCCTTGCCGGAGAACAGCACTCCGCCCGCGAGCAGGCAGACCATCCCGCAGCCGAGCACGAGCGGCCAGGCCGGCAGGGTCTGCGCGACGTCGAGGGTGAGGTTGAGTCGCAGGGCGACGTCGCGCCCGTTGACGGTCATGCTCAGCAGGGACACCCCGGCGCCCAGAATGAACAGGGTCAGGCCGACCTTGCGGGAGCGAGTCCAAAAGCCGTGCAGCGCGGCGGATTCCGCGGTCTCGGCGACAGACACTGTGGTCATACGTTCCTCACCAACCTTTCGCCACGCTCACGGTCAAGCCGCCGGCGGGCGTCTTGAGCCGCAGGATCGCCTTCACCAAAGCGGGCGCGGCGATGAAGATGACTATGAGCGCCTGCAGGATCGTCACCATGTCCAGCGGAATCACCGACTGCATCGACTGGGCGCCGGCGCGCAGCGCGCCGAACAGCAGCCCGGCGCCGATGATGCCGACGGGTTTGGCGCGTCCAAGCAGCGCGACGGTGATCCCGTCGAAGCCGACCTCGCCGGCGACGCCGCCGGTCAGCGCGTTGGGGGGAATGCTCAGGACGATCACCGCGCCGGCCAGGCCCGCGAGGCTTCCGGCGCCGGCCATGGACGAGGCGTAGGTGCGCGGCACGGACATTCCCGCGGCGCGGGAGGCGTCGGGGTTGAGGCCGACGGCGCGCATCCGGTAGCCGAAGGTGGTCTTCGACAGCACCCAAGCCACGAACACGGCCACCACGATGGCGACGATGATCCCCGCGTTGGCGCGCAACAGCGGACTGATGTCGCCGAACAGCCTCGGCAGCATGGCGCTTTCGTCCACCGGCTTGCTGACGTCGTAGTTCTTGGCCGGGTCGGGGTCCTTGATCCAGCTGACGTTGATGATCCACAGCAGACCGAACAGGGCCACGTAGTTCAGCATGATCGAGGTGATGACCTCGTGCGTCCCGGTGGTGGCCTTGAGCACGCCGGGCACGGCGCCGAAGAGCGCCCCGGCGATCAGGCCGCCGAGCAGAGCCAGCGGCAGGTGCACGGCCACAGGCAGGTGGAAGGCGAAGCCGACGACGGCCCCGCCGACGGCGCCCATGATGACCTGCCCCTGAGCGCCGATGTTGAACAGGCCGGCGCGAAACGCCAGGCCGACGGCGAGGCCGGCGAGGATCAGCGGCGCCGAGTAGGTCATGGTCTCCGAGATCGGCCGCAGCACCTGCGCCCAGGTGCCTTCGCCGGAAAGCAGGGACCGCACCGATTCGAAGTTGACGATCGAGCCGGCGAACAGCCCGGCGTAGACCTCGGAGACGGCCCCCCAGGACGCCTCAAGCGCGTCGGTCGGCCGGGCGAAGAAGTAGCCGAAGGTGCGGCGGACCTCGCCGTCTGAGGCGATGATCAGCAGCGCGCCGATGACCATGGCCAGCACGAACGAAAAGATCGTGACCATCACCGTGTTGGCGGTGGTCAGGTTCTGGACGAACGCCGAGACGAACGACGGGCGCTTCGCGGGTGGGATCTCGGGGTCGGAGGGCTTGTCCGTTTCGGGCGTCTCGGTTTCGGCCTCTCCCGGGCCGTCGGCCTGCTCGGCCGCCGTGTCCTCTGACGCCTCGGACTCGGCGGCGTCGGCCGCGTGTTCCTGTTCGTCCTCGCGGTCTGGTTCGGGCTTGTTCATGCCGTCGGCTCCTCGCTGCCTTCGGAATCGCTGTCGTCGGAGTCGGAGGCCGGAAGTGTGCCGGCCATGAGGCAGCCGATGTCGTCGCGGGGCGTGTCCGGGGTGACCTCGCCGATGATCTTGCCGTTGTACATGACCACGACCCGGTCGGACAGGCCGAGGACCTCGTCCAGCTCGGACGAGACCACCAGCACCGCGGCGCCCGCGTCGCGTTCGGCGACGATGCGGGAGTGGATGAACTCCATGGCCCCCACGTCGACGCCGCGGGTGGGCTGCGAGGCGACGAGCGCGTTCAGCGGCCGGGAGAACTCCCTCGCCACGATCACCTTCTGCTGGTTGCCTCCGGAAAGGCTGCTTGCGGGATCGTCGGCCGACTGGGTGCGCACGTCGAACGTTTCGACGTTCTCGGCGGCCTTGCTTGAGATCGACACCGCGTCGAGGACGCCTCGCTTGGCGTAAGGCGCGCTGTTGTACTGATTGAGGATCAGGTTCTCGGCGATGGAGAACTCCTTGACCAGCCCCTCCCGGCTGCGGTCTTCGGGGATGTATCCGACGCCGGACTCGATGATGGAGCGCGTCGACTCGTGCGACAGGTCCCGGTCGCCGATGTGGATGGTCCCGCCGACCGTCGGCGCCAGCGACATGATCGCCTCGGCCAGCTCGGTCTGCCCGTTGCCCTGCACTCCGGCGACGCCGACGATCTCGCCGGCGCGAACGGTCAGGGACAGTCCGTCGACGGCCCGCTGACCGCGCTCGTCGACGACGACCAGGTCCTTGATCTTCAAGACGTCGTCGCCGGGCTCGGCCGGGGCCTTGTCGACGGTCAGGCGCACGTCGCGCCCGACCATCATCGAGGCCAGTTCCTCCTCGGAGGCCTGCGGGGACGCCTCGCCCACGACCGTGCCGCGCCGGATGACGGTGATCCGGTCGGCGATGGCCTTGACTTCCTTGAGCTTGTGGCTGATGAACACGATCGAGGTGCCGTCGTCGCGCAGGCTGCGCATGATGTCGAGCAGCTCCTCGACCTCCTGGGGCGTGAGCACCGCGGTGGGCTCGTCCAGGATGAGCAGCTCGCATTCGGAGATCAGCGCCTTGACGATCTCGACTCGCTGCTGCACGCCGACCGGTATGTCCTCCACGAGCGAGTCGGGGTCGACGTTGAGGTTGTAGCGCTCGGAGACCTCGAGCACGGCCTGGCGGGCCTTGCGCCGGTTCAGGAAGCCGAGCAGGCCGTGCGGCTCGCGGCCGAGCATGACGTTGTCGGCGACGGTGAACACCGGCACCAGCATGAAGTGCTGGTGCACCATGCCAAGACCGACGTCGATCGCGTCGCCCGGTGTGTGGAACTGCTTGACTTCGCCGTCGACGAGGATCTCGCCCTCGTCGGCCGTCAGCAGCCCGTAGAGCATGTTCATCAGGGTGGATTTGCCCGCGCCGTTTTCGCCCAACAGCGCGTGGATTTCTCCGGGCTCCACCGTGAGATCGATGTGGTCGTTGGCGACCAGGGCTCCGAACCTCTTGGTCAGACCACGCAGTTCAAGTCTCAGCGTAGTGCTCCTTTTCGGATACGACGGGGCGCTGGCGCGTCCATAAGCTTAGGAGCGGCCGGTTTCCCGGCCGCCCCAATGCCACTTCGCTCGGTGTGGCGCTGCTCCTATTCCACTGGGTCGGGCTGGGCTTCCGAGACGACCGGGATGTCACCGTCGATGATCATCTGCTGGATCTCGGTGAGCTTGGAGGCCAGCTCGTCGGGGACGTCTTCGTGCAGGGGCGCCAGCGACACGCCTTCGTTCTCGAGGGTGCCGACAGTGCGTCCGTCCATCGGTCCGTCGTCGCGGGCGTTGACGACCGCGTCGCGCACCGCGTCGGGCATGTTCTTCACCGAGGTGCTCAGGAACTGGTCTTTGTAATTGGGCACGCTTACGGCGCCGTCGACGTCGACCCAGATGGAGTACACGTCGTCGTGGTCCTGCGTCACGGTCGGCGTGCCGACTCCGGTGCCGCCGGCGACCGGGAAGATGACGTCGGCGTCTTGGCTGACGAAGGTCTCCGTCTGCGACTGCCCGTCGTCGGAGGAGTCGAAGTTTCCGGTGAAGCTGCCGTTCTGCTTCTCGTAGTCCCAGCCGAGCAGCTTGACGTCGGCGTCTTCTTCTTCGTTGTAGTACTCGATGCCCTGGGCGTAGCCGTCCATGAAGATGGTCACCGGCGGGATCTCAAGGCCGCCGTAGGTGGCCACGACGCCGGTCTTGCTCATCCCGGCGGCCAGGTAGCCGGCCAGGAAGGACGACTGGGCGGTGTCGAACTCCATGGAGAACACGTTGTCGAGGGGCACGTTCGCGTCGACGATGCCGAAGCGCTGGTCCGGGAACTCCTCGGCGACGATCTTCAGCGCGTCGCCCATGAGCCCGCCGACGGCCAGGATGAAGTCGCAGTCGCCGTTTTCGGCGAACCCGACCAGGTTGGGCTCGTAGTCGTCTTCGGCCTTGGACTCGGCCATCTCGATCTCGATG
>JBOGDN010000195.1:0-8248 GCA_050742995.1 Stackebrandtia sp.
CGGTTAGGCGGCCGGGGCCGGCTCGGCGGCCAGTTCGCCGCTGGGCTCCGGTTCGTCGACGTCGGCGTCGGATGCGGCGTCGACGCGCGGTTCTTCGTCGGCGGGCGCAGGAGCGACGGCTTCGGACAGCTCGTCGTGAAGTTCCTGCTCGACTTCGGACAGCGCGTAGCCGTCGTCGACGAGCCGGTCCAGATAGGCCAGCGCGACGTACTCGTCGTGATGCCAGCCGCGGGCAGCGTGGGCGACGTGGCGGTCGCGGCTGGCCAGCCAGCGGGCGACGAGCATCCGCGACAGGCGATCGAGCCCGGCAGCGCCGGCGGTCTCGACGATCGAGGTCCCGGCTATGGAGTCGGCCAGCTCCTCGTATTCGGTGTTCAACTGGATGCTGCGCGGGTCGGCCACCGCGTCGCGCAACGCCTCCAGGTACAGCGGTTTGGTCGCCTTGGCCGAGGAGTACCGCTCACGGAGGAACTCCCAGCGCACCGCCTCTGCGGTTTCGAGGCGGGCGGCCTCGGCGGCGCGGCGTTCCTCCTCGGCTGCAGGGTCGACCGTGTCGCGTCTGGGTGTGTTGTAGGCGCGGGTGTATCCCCAGGCTTCGGGATCCAGGCAGTACACCACCGTGCGCGGCTGGTCGCCGACAAATTCGACGAAGGCGCGAAAGCCCTGCGCTTTGACGACCTTGTCGGGGTCGAGCCGCTTGCCCTCGGCGTCCAGCAGGGTCGAGGCTTCGGCCTCTTTGGAGTCCCAGCCGAACCCCTTCGGCTTGGAAGTCACGCGCACCCCGTCGAGCACCAGCTCTGCCTTGAGCCGGTCGACGGCCTCCTTGCGGTCGCGCTTGGCGCGTTCTTCGGCGATGGCGTGCTTGAACCCCCACGGTCCGACGTCGCGGGCGCCGCGGTCGATGATGCGCTTCGTCGCCTCCGGCTGGTCGGCGAAGTCCGCGGCGAGTTCGGCGGCGTCGGCCAAATCCAGCTGCCCCGAATCCGCCGCCTGCTGGGCGGCCTCGGGCAGCTTGCGCATCGCAAGAGCATTGTCGACGCGCGCAGCGGAACGGCCGGCGGCTTTGGCGATGCGCTCCGGCTCCCAGTCCAACAGCGTGAGCTGTTCGTACCCCTTGGCCTCCTCGGTGACCCGCAGGCCCCGGCGGGGCAGGTTCTCGCCGAGCATCGACGCGATCTGGCCAGCCGCCTCGGCGTCGGCGGCGACGATGCACGGCACCGTCTCCAAACCGATCTCGATGGCCGCGGCCCGGCGGCGATGCCCCGCCACGACGACGTGGGCTTCACGCTGACGGTCGTCGACGACCGTCAGCGGCTGCAGCAGGCCCAGGACCTCGATCGAGGTCGCCAAGTCGGACACGTCGCCGACGTCGTCGCGGAGATTGAGGTCATTGGGGACCAACTTGCACGGGTCGATGTGGATGATCTCCATGGTCGGAGTCCTTTCCGGTGAATCGACGCGGCGGGCGCGACGGCCCGCCGCTTTCTGACGCCGAAATCCACAGCCGCCTGGAAAAGCGGGGACGGCAAGGAGGAAGCGAGACGAACCCGCAGCCGGCGAGCTGCGCGAGCCGGCGAGGAGTTCGCCGAGCGCCTTGCGTCCCCGCGACAGGCGGCTACCCTCACCCGCGTCAGAAAGCGGAGTCGGCGCACGTCGGTGTTTCGGGCAGCTGGGTGCCAACTATTCTCGTGCGGCGAGTCCGGTGACAGTGGTGAGTACGATGCGCCATTTCCGGCGCTCTAGGGAAAGAATCGCTGGTTGGATGGGCCAGCGGCGGCAGGCGTGGGTGATGGTGTCGGAGGCGGCGATGGTGAATCCGCCGCCCGCTGTAATCCGTTCTCGGCTTTCAGCTGAGGCTGCGCGATCATCGAGTGATGAATCCCAGCGAGACGATTGCCTTGGCGAGCGTCATCGGCACTGCAGTACTCGGCATAGCCGGGATGGCCGCGACATTTGCGATTGCGCGATTCCAGGCAAGGCAGCAACTGTCACTGGCCAGAGAGGAACGCCATCAGCGCCGCATCGAAGAGGCATACGCTCACATCCTGGAGTTCCTGTCCAGTGCGCACGCTCCGCTGAACAGCTTCGCCCGTTTCGCCGCGCCTGAGGAACCTGACTACACCTTCGACCAGCTCGTCACGACGTGCCGCAGGTTTCGGGACGAGGCGGTCTACGAACAGCCGCTGGCCATGCTTGCCGCTTCTTTCCTGTGGAGCAAAGAGGTCGCGCAACTGGTGGATCGATACCGCTATGGCCTGATCTACCTGGCCGGGTACGCCTCGGGAGTCGTCGAGGTGGCAGACTGTCCGCCAGAAGAGTCCGGCGGGACGTGTGCACAATCGGCAGATTCCAGTGAATCCGCGGACGTCAGACCCCAAATCGACGAGGTTCGGCAGCTCGACCAGCAGATCCGCGCCCGGATCCGCCAGGAACTCACCACTGGGATCAGCTAAACACCCTGCGCCATCCGCAAACGGACCCCTGCCACAGGCCCGACGAGGCGATGAAGTCCCCCAGTCATCATTAGTTTTCCGCAGCGTGTGCGCCCTGTGTGCGGCGGCGTGTGCGCGGCCGCCCTACGTTGGGAACCGCCACCGGAACAAGGGGGCGAGATATGCGTGTGCATGCTGCCGACGGCGAGAAGTGGCGGGTCGGGAGACGGGTGCTGCCCTGGCGTCCGAGGTTCTGGCAGTGGCTGAAAGCGGCGCTGTCGGTGCTGGGTGCCGACGAGATCGCGCTGCTGGTCGTCCCTGTGGCCGCGTTGCTGTCGGTGTTCTGGGTGCTGGAGGCGGTGTGTCTGCTGCTGGCCGCTCCGGTGTTCAACCTGGGTCAGCTGCTGGGCTGGTGGCCGCGGCGGGTGGTGGCCTATCCGCTGGAGCGGCTGACCTGGCGGGTGCCGGTCGGACAGCAGCCGGTGTCCAATTCCAAGGAGATCTACGCGGTTGCGCAGCGGATCAGGATGAGTCTGGAGGAGCGCTCCGAACTGCCGGAGCCGGCGGACTTCCAGCCCGCTCCTTGAGTGCTGATTCACCAACGCCGCGGCTTCCCCCAGGACGCATTGCTACAAACCACACTTGCGTGCATAGGCGTCGCCAGACCACTCATGCGGCCCGACAGCGATATTCGTGCGCGAGTTCGGCGCGTATGTCCGCCGCGCGGGGTTCGGCCACGGCTCCCGTCCGCCGATAGTAGACGCGTTGCGGCTCCCAAAGGGAGTCGGTGACGATCGCCGCGTCGGGCGCGGGGATCGCGTCGTCGACGGCCAACAGCAGCAGGCTCGTCGACTGCACTCCCGCGCCCAACGACAGGATTCGAAGCCTCGGATTCGACATGGCCGTTCTCGATCCGAGGTGTTATGCGTCGGCGTGCGCGGCTTGACGCGCCAGCGCGCACAGGCGCTGTTTTTGCTTTTCGGGTCGGATCATGGACCTACCGAAATGCGTCGCCTGGCTCCTGTAGGGACGCACGTGGTCGAGATACTCCAAACCGAGCTGCAGCAGGCCGTACGCGGTGCCGACGATGCTGTCGTTGGTGGGTTCGTAAGCCAGCAGCTGCAGCTTGTCGCGGGCGGCGTCGACGTTCCTGCGGACCCGGTCGGTGTAGGTGCCCGGCGGCGGATACGGCATGAACGCCTCGACGAACCAGTCCAGCTGGCGCGGCGTGATTTTCAGACCGTAGAGGTCTTCGGCCAGGTTCTTGTAGTCGTCGAAGGCGCGGCGCGCGCCGGTCACGGCCTGTCTGGCGTCGTCGACTCTGTCGCGCCAGTTGCGGGTGTGTCGGAAGGCGTAGACCGCGCCGGTTCCCTCGCCTTGGAGTTCGGCGGCCTTGGCTGTGTTCGCGCAGATCACGCGGATCGAAGTGGGGATGAGCTGCGCTGCGCCGCTGCCGTCGTGCCGCGACAGCAGCAGCAGGTAGGGCATGGTCAGCGACGGGTCGCCGCCGATGCGCACCGGCTCGTCGAGGTAGGCCAGCGCCCACACCATCCGTCCTTCGTCGAGAGACCCGGCGGTTTCGTACTTCACGCCTGCCTGATCGAGGACGGAATCGAAGATCATCCCGAAGTCGTCCATCGAGATGACTTCGTAGCTGTTGGACACGTAGGCAAGGCGCTTGCCGGTGTCGCTGCGCGTCAGCGCCTTGGCGTCGGTGTCGTAGGCGACCTGGCCGTCGGGACCGGCGACGAAGTGCGGTCGACCTTCGGCGTCCCAGTCGACTTCGGGGATACGCCGCTCGACGACGTCCCACTCCAGACCCGCCCATTGGCGGGCTTGGTTCCAGTCGCGCGGGTGGATGTCGACGATATTGGCCAAGCCGTGCCAGGCGGGTTTGCGCACTGAAAAACCCGAATCCCACTTGTGAGACATGACGTGCTCCATTTCGTGACGACCGGCGAACGCGCTAAGGCTTGGTGTGCCCGCCGGTGTTGACGTGGACAAGCGACCCCGGCCCTGACCGTGCAAGGGCCGGGATCACGGCGTCTTGGCCGGCGACGGCGCGTGGCGCGTCCACGCCCGAGCGCAGCGAGCGGCTTGACGCGACGCCTGCGCCCGCCGGCACACTCCACGCCGAATCCCGGCCCGCGGACAGGGCCGCGCCGACGCGACTCAGGCGAACGCACAGCCGATCAGCAAGAAAGTCACCCCGCCCTGCACAGCGTGGAGAGAGAGTGCACGATGGACGGGTCAGCTGGTCGGCTCGTCGGACTCGCCGTCTGACGTGGGGCGGCGGGGGACGTCGAGACCCAGGTTTTCGAGCTGCCGCAACGCCTCGGCGGCCGAAACGTCGTCGTCGGCGCGCCGTGCCAAGCGATCCAAGAAGCCCTCCACGGCCGCGCGCACACTCTCGGTGATCTCGGCAGCGAGCGCGTCGCTGCGTGGCTGCACGTGCGCGGCGACAAACCGGGTGCGGGCGTCGACGTCAGCCTCGGGTCGCTCCGTCCACGCTCGCGTCGACGGCACGGCCGCAGCCGCTTGGGCGAAAGCACCCGCGTCCCGGCCGGGAAGCGGCACCTCGCCGGCCACCCAGGCGGCCACGCGCGCGGCACCCAGACGCAGGTCGGGGGTGATCTCCACGATCGCGTTGGGGTCGTCGGCCGGCAGCAGCAGCGACAACGGCGGCACCTCCAGCGCCGCCGCCAGGGCGAGAAAGTCGTCCAAGGTCAGGTGACGTCGGGCAGTCTCCAGATTCCAGATCACGTGCTCGGTCAGGTGAGGTGCGCCCAGCTCGGCGCAGCGCGCCGCCAGGTCGGCGGCGCCTAGCCCGCGCGCCTTGCGGATCTGACGCAGCCGCGCCGTCGCCCGGCCGCTGGGCGCAAACGACGCCTCCCTGCCTGAAGTGCTCTGCTCATGACTCGTCATATCTGCGAATGCTAGATGATCCGTTGACCAGATGGGTTTATGCCGCAAGTATCGGACTTAAGACTTGCGAGATTCGTCGGAAACTCGCAGAAATGACGAGAAAGGCATATCGCCATGAAAGGCATTCCGCGAAGCGGCATCTCCCACCGATCGCGCGTGTGGACGCTGGAGCGCGTCGCCGCTCTGGGCACGACCACCGACGTCGAAACCGCCGGCCAGATCCTGGGCATTGGCCGCACCCTGTCCTACCAGCTGGCCAAGAACGACGAGTTTCCCGTGCGGGTGCTCAGAGTCGGGCAGATGTACAAAGTCCCCGTCCCCGCGCTGCTGGCGGCCCTGGGAACAGAACCCGAAGAATCCAGGACGATGAAGGAACGGGCATGAGCCCGCGGGTGGACGGACGACGGGCGGCGACCGCGCTAGGACAGGTGGCCACCGAGGTGTACCGCGACGGGCTGAGCCTGGCCAGAACCGCAGGAGACAGTGTGGCCGCCGTGCCCACCCTCTACATGTTCGACCACGATCCAAACCGTCCGTACTTGGGATCGATCAAGTGCCGCCCGTGCCGTCCCGGACACGACGCGCATGCGGCCGTGCGGGGCCTCGGGCTGCTACCGGCGGCGCGGCGAGCCGAATCGATCCTCATCGCCTGGGAAGCACACAGCCTCGCAGTCCACCTGCGAGAACCGGACGAAGCACCGGTGGGAGTCGTCGCCGTGCACGCCGACGCCGACGGCGGCTACACCACGATGCAAGTCAGCCTCGAACCACGATCGATCGACGGAGACACTTCCTGCTGCGGCGATTACCTCTTCGATGGCACCACGGTGCGCATACCCAAGGCAGTCGCACAAGCAATAACCATGTGGACAGATATGCGCGGTTGCGGGGACGCAGACGACATCGCGCACGAGCTCGGCAAGGCCGGCTATGGCGTCGCGTCGAATCCGAGTAAACCGTGACGGCCGACATTGCCGGGTCGCGCGGCCGCTAGCCGGCAACGGCGGCTTTGGACAGGGCTCAAGTCGCGAGCTGGTTGGGTCCACCTTGGCGGCACGGGACCACGATGAGAAAACGTCTGGACCGCGGGTCGGCGGCTGACGAGATAACCAGAGGGCTCAGGATAAT
The DNA here is from genome assembly GCA_050742995.1 of Stackebrandtia sp. GTDB lineage: Bacteria > Actinomycetota > Actinomycetes > Mycobacteriales > Micromonosporaceae > Stackebrandtia. Next base: position 6,486 of record JBOGDN010000195.1, read on the forward strand.
GGGGCGGTGAAGATACGACGCCGGAAACTCGGCTACTCCTTGATCGCCATTGCTGTTGTCGCGGGGATAATCGGCCTGATCTTTTACTTCGCGCAAATTGGTCTCGATGACGCCTCCAAGTTGGCGAGTGTCCTTGCGTTCTTCGGTTCAATCGTTTTCGGCGTCATCGGCGTCATCGGTGTCATGCTTCTCCGGACACCCACCCAAGGAGACCAGCCGCTACCTCCTCCTTCAGGCGGTGGAGGAGGGGGCGCAGGTAGCGGCCGCGGAGGCGGCAGAGGCGGCGACGGGGGAGCCTATGAGGTCAAGCGTGCCGTTGACGGCAGCATCACGATTCGCGCTCAAGGCGGAGCGGGCGGCAGAGGCGGAGCGGGCGGAGGAGGCGGAGGCCCTTTCGGCGGACGCGGCGGCAGGGGCGGCAGCAGCCCAAATGGGGAGGGGGGCGAAGGTGGGAGCGGAGGCGGCGTCGACAGTAACTCCACTGTAGGTGGACAACGGGGAGAAGGAGGCGGTGGTTTCGGTGGACTTGGTTACGGCGCTGGTGGGGGAGGTGCCGGGCCAGGCGGCGGAGCGGGGGGCGGCGGCTTTGACTTGGACGCCCTCCTGAATGAGAAGGGTCTTCATCCGAACGATTCCAGAATCACCTGGCACGGGCCACAACTAGGGCGACCAGACGGGCGTGGTTCAGAAGAGCGGCCAAACGACGAGCACGGATAGGCTGCGAGTCGCACGCAGGGGGGACGCGGGGCAGGCTGCGAGGAGCCCTCACGCAACTCGATGGCGCGGGAATTGTTTGTGGGCAACACTCCTCGTGCAAAAAGCAGGAAAGACTCGCTTGCCGTTGACGTCTCGTCGGGCGTCGGCGATGCCGCGCCGAGTTCCTAACCCGATGTCGACGCCGCGGTCGTGGAGGTAGGCGAGGGGGTCGACGGCGTTGGCGCTGGTGGCGGGGTGGGCGGTGTGGGTTTCGAAGTGGAGGTGGGGGCCGGAGGAGTTTCCGGAGCTGCCCACCTGGCCGATTGGTTGTCCGGTTTGGATTTGGTCTTCGACGTCGACGAGGGGGCGGGTTTGCAGGTGGCAGTAGCGGGTGACGGTGTTGTCGGGGTGTTGGATTTCGAGGTACCAGCCGCAGCCCATAATGGAGGGGGATCCGTCGACGTCGCAGGAGTAGGCGCCGCCGTTGCTGGTGTGGGCGTTGCAGGCGACGGTGACGACGGTTCCGGCTCCGGCGGCGAGCACGGGGGTTCCTTTGGCGGTGGAGAAGTCGACGCCGTCGTGGTCGGGGCGTTCGGCGGTGCGGTATCCGGAGCCTGGCGGGACGCCGGGCAGGGGGTGGGTCCAGTCTCCGAATGCGCACACGGCGCCGGCGAGGGCGGCGACGATGTCGACGGCGAGGGGTTCGTGTTTGGCGTAGGCGCCGGGGTACGCCGAGTTTTGGACGGCTTGGGCGGCGACGGTCAGCGGCAGGGTCTCCCAGCCGTCGACGGCGACGAGTTTGTCGTAGAACTTGCCGGCGGCGTAGGCGGGGTCCATGATCTGCTCGGGCGTGCCCCAGCCCTGGCTGGGGCGTTGTTGGAACAGGCCGAGGGAGTCGTGGTCGTTGTCGTCGCCGAGGTCGCCGAGGTTGCGCAGGCCGGACTCCTGCAGCGCGGTGGCGACGGCGACGACCGAGGCGCGTTCGGGAAAGCCGCGTTCGACGGCGACTGAGTGGATGGTCGCGGCGTGGTCGAGCTGCTCGCCGCTCAATCCCAGCTGTTCGGCGG
>JBOGDN010000196.1:0-3632 GCA_050742995.1 Stackebrandtia sp.
TGTGGTTCCGGTCGCCAGGATGGCCCGCGCAAGCGGGAGGTCCAGGCGGTGACTTTCCCCTGTAGCTCAATTGGCAGAGCAGCCGGCTGTTAACCGGCAGGTTATTGGTTCGAGTCCAATCTGGGGAGCTTTTCATGTCCGGGCCTCTGTGGAGGCGTGGCGGGACGTCGTCGCCCGTGTGGCGGACCTCGCTTTCTGTTCGCGTCCCCGGCTGCGAGAATGTGTGCGTCTCCGCTAGGAAACGGACAGAACTGGAAGGTGCGGCCCGTGGAACTGCCCAAAGGCGTTGAAATTGTCGGCGCGATTCACGAGCGGTACGACCAGGTGCTTTCTCCCGAGGCGTGCGAATTCCTCGCCGGCCTGCAGCGCGAGTTCGGCGCACGTCGCCTCGCGCTGCTTGCCGAGCGCGGCCGGCGACAGGCGCTCCTCGACGCCGGCGGGACGCTCGACTTCCTCCCCGACACCGCGCACATCCGCGCCGACGAGACGTGGCGCGTGGCCGAACCGTCCCCCGGCCTTGTCGACCGCCGCGTGGAGATCACCGGCCCGACCGACCGCAAGATGACCGTCAACGCGTTGAACTCCGGCGCCAAGGTCTGGCTTGCCGACTTCGAAGACGCCAGCGCGCCGCTGTGGGAGAACCAGGTCGGCGGGCAGCTCAACTTGATCGACGCGCTGGATCGGCGGATCGACTTCGCCGCCGGAGGCAAGGAATACGCGCTGGGCGACGACGCCGGCCTGGCCACGATCGTGGTGCGTCCGCGCGGCTGGCACCTGGACGAGAAGCACTTCCTGGTCGACGGCGAACGCGTCGCCGCCGCTCTGTTCGACTTCGGCCTCTACTTCTTCCACTGCGCGCAAAGGCAGCTGGACCGCGGCCAGGGACCCTACTTCTACCTGCCGAAGCTGGAAAGCCACGCCGAGGCGAAACTGTGGGCCGACGTCTTCGCCCGCGCCGAGGAGCAGCTGGGGATCGCGCACGGCACGATCCGGGCCACCGTGCTCATCGAGACCGTCACCGCCGCCTTCGAGATGGAAGAGATCCTCTACGAGCTGCGCGAATACTCCGCGGGCCTGAACGCCGGCCGGTGGGACTACCTGTTCAGCATCGTCAAGAAGTTCCGCGCCCGCGGCGGCGAGTACCTGCTGCCGGAGCGCAACGCGGTGACGATGACCGCGCCGTTCATGCGCGCCTACACCAACCTGCTCGTGGCCACCTGCCACCGCCGCGGCGCGCACGCCATCGGCGGCATGGCCGCGTTCATACCCAGCCGGCGGGACCCGGAGGTCAACGCCACGGCGCTGGACAAGGTGCGCCAGGACAAGCGGCGCGAAGCCGGCGACGGGTTCGACGGGTCCTGGGTGGCCCACCCCGACCTGGTGCCGATCTGCCGCGAGGAGTTCGGCGCGGTCCTCGGCGAGCGGCCCAACCAGCGAGACAAGCCCGTCGTCGACCCCGGCGTGACCGCCGCCGACCTGCTCGCCGTCAACTCCGGGACCGACGGCGTCCAGATCACCGAAGCCGGGCTGCGCAACAACGTCAGCGTCGGCCTGCGGTACCTGGCGTCCTGGATGGGCGGAGTCGGTGCGGCGGCCATCTTCAACCTGATGGAGGACGCCGCCACCGCCGAGATCTGCCGTTCCCAGATCTGGCAGTGGATCCACAACGACGTCGTGCTCGACGACGGCGTCAAGGTCACCCGTGGGCTGGTCAACCGGATCATCGCCGAAGAGCTGGAGGCGATCCGCTCCTCAGGCGACGCGCCGGCCGCGCGGCTCCAAGAAGCCGCGTCGCTGTTTCGGCGGGTCTCCCTCGACGACGACTACGCGGAGTTCCTGACGTTGCCCGCCTACGAGCAGCTTTCCTTAAGCCGGCGGCGCGAAAGGCGGACGACATGGACGTGACGAAGCTGGCGTCGCGCTTCCGCGACGTCGTGGGCGCCGACAACGTGATCACCGACCGCCAACAGCTGCGCACCTATGAATGCGACGGGCTGACGTCCTACGCCGCGATCCCCGGGATCGCCGTCCTGCCGACCGAAGCCGAGCAGATCGCCGAGATCGTCCGCGTCTGCGTCGCCGAAGGCGTGCCCTATGTGGCCCGCGGTTCGGGCACCGGTCTGTCCGCCGGCGCGTTGCCGCGCGCCGACGGAGTCCTGATCGTCACCTCGAAGATGCGGCGCATCCTCGACGTCGACATTGAAAACCGGGTCGCCGTCGTCGAGCCGGGCGTAGTGAACCTCGCGGTCACCCAGGCCGCCGCGCCGTCGGGCTACTACTTCGCCCCCGACCCCTCCAGCCAGCAGATCTGCTCCATCGGCGGCAACGTCGCGGAGAACTCCGGCGGCGCGCACTGCCTGAAGTACGGCTTCACCGTCAACCACGTGCTCGGGTTGGAGATCGTCACCCCCGAAGGCGAGATCGCGCAGCTCGGCGGCATGGCCGCCGAGTCCGTCGGCTACGACCTGGTCGGCGCGTTCGTCGGATCCGAAGGCACCCTCGGCATCGTCACCAAGGCGACGGTGCGGCTGACGCGCGCCCCCGAAGACGTCGCCACCCTCCTGGCGGGATTCTCCACCATGGACGAGGCCGGCGCCTGCGTCTCGGCCGTCATCGGCGCCGGGGTCGTCCCGGCCGCCATCGAAATGATGGACGCGCTGGCGATCGAAGGCGCCGAGGCCGCCGTGGACTGCCGCTACCCGCAAGGGGCCGGCGCGGTGCTGATCGTCGAAGTGGACGGACCCAGGGCCGACGTGGCCGACCAGTTCGCGCGGGTGCGGCAGCTGGCGGTCGACAACAACGCCTTCGAGATCCGCGTCGCCGCCGACGCGGGCGAACGCAAGGCCATCTGGACCGGCCGCAAGTCCGCCTTTGCCGCCGCCGGACGGCTGGCCCCGGCGTTCATCGTGCAAGACGGCGTGGTGCCGCGCACCTCCCTGTCCGACGTGCTGCGCGACATCGCGGCGCTTTCGGCGCGCACCGGCATCCGCGTCGCCAACGTCTTCCACGCCGGAGACGGCAACCTGCATCCGCTGGTGCTGTACGACGACGGCGTCGACGGGGAAGTCGAGCGGGCCGAAGAGGTCTCCGGCGCCATCCTCGACCTGTGCATGCGGCACGGCGGCTCGATCACCGGCGAACACGGCGTCGGAGTCGACAAGGCCAAGCACCTGCCCCGAATGTTCTCCGAAAGCGACTTGGACACGATGCAACTGCTGCGCTGCGCCTTCGACCCGCGCGGACTGTGCAATCCCGGCAAGGTGTTCCCGACTCCCCGGCTGTGCGGCGAAGCGCCGGGGCCGCGCAAGGGCGTGCACCCGCTTGTCGAATCCGGCCGGGCGGAGCAGTTCTGATGGGGTCGAAATCCGTCGACGCGGCCCTTTCCCAAGCCTGCGGCGAGGTGCGCCCCGGCGAGGACGCCGACGCCGTCACGGGAGTCGTCCCTTCCTATGTGGCTCGTCCCGAGTCGGTCGAGGAGGTGTCGTCCGTGCTGCGCGCCGCGGCCGAGCACGACCTGACCGTGACGCCGCGCGGGTCGGGAACCAAACTCGACTGGGGAGCGACCGTGCGCGGCTGCGACGTGGTCGTCGACCTCGGCAAACTGGACCGCGTCGTCGACCACGCCGCCGGCG
>JBOGDN010000197.1:0-2200 GCA_050742995.1 Stackebrandtia sp.
CGCAAGCCCCGCGTGATCGAACAGACAAGAGCAAGGCGGAGGTGCTTCTACGTCCCGGTGTCGGATGCGGACGTGCCGACAACGCCGCGAGCAAAACTCCAACGACGGCGCTTCGCAAAGACCGTCGCGCCCGGTGAACGCGCAGCAGGAAACGGGACAAAGTCAGGAACTCTTAAGTCCGTAGGAGCGAATGGCGGAGTGCTCGACGGTTTGGCCCCGATCGTCGGCGGCGGCGAAGCGCACGGAGACGAATTCGGCGCCGTCGGGGTGTTCGAGAGTCGCGGCGGCGTTGTCGCCGTCGCGGTCGACGTCCACTTCTTCCCAGGTCTCGCCGTCGTCGTAGGAGACCTCGAACGTCATCGCCTCGCAGGAGCGGTCTTCGGCGCCCGGCTGCGTGGTGAACGTCAGCGCCACATCCTGCGGAGACGCCGCGTCGGCGTAGCCGCCCTCGACGCCCTCGGCCTCGAAGTGCACGGCGGACACGTCGAGCACGGTGTCTTCATCGACGGGAGCGGAGTCGAACTCCCATTTCGCGGAGGCCTTCGTGCCAAGCGGCGTCCACCTGACGTCGCGCTGCGCGTCCATGGTCACGGTGTAGCGGCCCTCGTCGTCTTTGGGGACGTCGACGTCGATCGCCGAGCCGTTGTCGGCGCGGGCCAGCTCCTCGCCGTCCTTGCTGATCACGGTCTCGCCCGCCAGCTCCCACGAAAGCAGAGTCTCGTCGCCGGCTGCGGCGTCGAACAGCGGCATGCGCGCCAGCAGCTTGTCGGTTTTCTCGTCCCACCGCCAGCGCTCGACGCCGGAGCCGTAGTACGGGAAGTTCGGGTCGGGAACGCCTGCCGACAGCGGCGCCGACAGCCAGGACATCTCCTCGGGTCCTCCCGGTTCCATCGCGCCCGAGTAGTGCAGCGCGTCCTCCTCGACGCCGCTGTCCTCGTCGACGAGCGTGGCCATATGCGACCACTCCACGTCTTCGTCGGCGGTGAAGTATTCGGTGCGCGTGCCCGGCACGGTCGCGGCCGCGGTCGGCAGCCAGGTGAACGGCTGGTGGTACGCGTGGTAGCTGAGGTTGGCGCGTTGCGCCCGCACTTCCTCGCCGCCCAGCCCGTTGTAGTTCATCTGTCGAGAGGCCAGCTCGTCGTCTCCGACGGCGAAGGTCGGGTCGGCGGGGATTCCCTCGGAGGCGTCGGCGAACAGGCTGTAGTTGTAGGGCTCGTCGGGGTCGGCGGCGCCGGCCATCTCCTGGCGCAGCACGATGCCCGTGGGGTGGTCTTGCTTGTCGGAGGCGATCGCGTACATCTCGTCGGCGGCCTGGTCGGTGACGTATCCGATGCCGATCGTCGTCTCCCCGCTGTCGTCGCCGGAGAAGAAGTCCAGGTGCTTGGCAGTCAGCTCGGCGTCGCGGTCGACCTTGAAGTCGACGAGATTTCCCTCGGCGGCGTCCACGGCGAACTCCTGCGGCTGGTCGCCGACTTCGAAGTCGAGGACGGTTCCGGCGGTCAGCAGCTGGTCGCCGTCGCCCTCGACGTTCATGTTGGCCAGGACGGTGTAGCGGCCCGGCTCGAGTTCAAGCACGGCTTTGCCTTCGGCGGCGTCGAAGAAGTCGTAGTCGCCGGTGTCCAGGTTCAGCCAGGCGCCGCCGGCCGACGTCGGCGTCGAGCCGTCGCGCCAGGCGTACGTCAACGTGACCTCGGCGGCTTCTGCCGACGCGGAGTCTTCCGCGGTCGCGGGTTCGCCCAGCTCGTCCGGCGAGGAGACCTCGCGGGCGTCGGTGTATCCGGCACGCAAGAGCGCGTCGACGTTGTACAGACGACGGTCGACTTCGCCGGAGCTCACCTCGGCGACGTCTTCGGCCGGTATGACGATCCGGTCGCCGTCGGGCAGCCTTGGGGTGTGGAAGCGCGTCGCCTCGCCGTCCGTGGACTGCGGAACCACCGCGTCGCCGAGCACGCGGACTTGGTCGCCGCCGGGGAGAGTGACCGTCGTGGGTGCGGAGAAGGCCGACGTCTGGGCGGTCTGCGGAGCGGCGTCTTCGGACGGCGGATCGGCGAAGGCCAGCCCTCCGGCCGCCGCCAGGCAAGCCACGGCCGCAACCGCCGCGACGTATCGCTTTTTCATCTGAACTCCATCTGTCTCGGCGGACCTGGGGTGAGGCCCGCTGTCGAGAAAGACGCGTCTGAGGCGACAGTCGGTTGGCGCC
>JBOGDN010000198.1:0-3933 GCA_050742995.1 Stackebrandtia sp.
GGCAAGGCCAGCCGCGTCGACGACTCCGCCGGCAGCGGCCCCATCGCCGAGAACGCCCAGATCGTCATCGGCCGCGACGCCGGCGCCGACGCGCTGTCCGACGTCGCCGTCGGCGATCCGGTCGAGGTGGACTACAAGCTCGCCGGCGAAGGCGACGCGATCGACGTGGCCGTGGGCGGCAACGTCGTGATACTGCGCGACGGCGAGGTCGTCGCGCCGGACAACCCGCTGCACCCCCGCACCGCCGCGGGCGTCGACGCCGCCGGCACGACGCTGTACCTCGCCGTCGTCGACGGACGCTCCTCGCTCAGCGTGGGCATGAACTACGTCGACCTGGCCGAGCTGATGAAGTCCTTCGGCGCCGACGACGCGATCAACCTCGACGGCGGCGGCTCCACGACCATGGCCGTCCACAACGGCGAAGCCCCGACCGTGGTCAACCAGCCCTCCGACGGACAGCAGCGCAGCGTGCCCAACGGAATCGGGTTCGCCTCCACGGCCGCCTGCCCGCTGGTCGACCGCGACTTCGCCGCCTACCCCGACCTCGCCGCGGACGCGGAAGGCCCGGAAGTGCGCGGGGCGCAGTGTCTGCTCGGCGACGCCGGATTCCGTCCCGCCGACGCCGAGCCCACCGGAGTCATCGACCCCGACACCGCCGCGCAGGTCGAGGCGCTGCAGACCGACCGCGGCCTTGAGGCCACCGGCGAGATCGACCCGGCCACGTGGACCGCCCTGCTGTCCAGCGGAGCGACGCCCACGCTGCAAAACGGCGATCGCGGCTCCGCCGTGATCCGGCTGCAGCGCACGCTGACCGCCGCGCTCGGCCAAGAGCTGCCCATAGACGGGATCTTCGGCGACGACGTCGAGGCGGCCGTGCGCGACTACCAGTCGTCGCGAGGTCTCGGAGTCGACGGAGTCGCGGGCGCCGAAACGTGGGAGGCCATGCAGGCCGGCAGCTGAGAAGTGCGGATTGTGGACCGCGTATGCTGGATTGTGGACTACATATGCGTTTAGGCCCTTCGCGACCGGCGATCGCTCATTAGGCTGCCTTCGATATTCAAATATTTTGAATCCAGAGGGCGGCTCAAATGAAGCGTGGACGCGGCAGACTGACGGCGATGTTGAGCGGCGCGGCCGTCGCGGCGGCGGTGACCGCCGGACTCCTCACCGCGTTCACGGCTTACGCCGACGCGCCGGGCAAAGCCGTACCGCAGACCGGCGCGGTGTTCAACAACCCGACCGGAACCGCCGAAGAGCAGTACGCCATCCGCGACCACGTCCTCGATCTGGTCGAGTCGACCGAATCGGGCGAGACGATCACGATGTCGCTGTACAACGTCACCGACCACGAACGCGGGTTCGCCGACGCGCTGGTCGCCGCCTCGCAGCGCGGCGTGGCCGTGCGAGTCGTGCTGGAGTCGGAGCACGCCGCCACCGGCAGCGCGAAGGCGATCGTAGACGGACTGGGAACCGACCGCACCAAGCCGTCGTGGTCGGTGGTCTGCTCAAGCGGCTGCCACGGCACGAACATCAACCACAACAAGTTCTACCTGTTCTCCAACGTGGGCGGTCAGACCGACGTGGTCGTGCAGGCCTCGGCGAACTTCACGATCTCCAACGCCACGCGATTCTGGAACAACGCCGTGACGTTCGTCGGCAACGCCCCGCTGTACGACGGGTACCAGGCGTACTTCGACGACCTGGCCCGCAACCAGGACGACCTGTCCTACTACACGACCTTCAACGCCGGCGACGTCAAGGGCTACCATTTCCCCCGCTCCGGGACGGGCGACACCGTCTACAACGCGCTCGGCAACGTGGGCTGCGGCAGCGCCTCCGACCCCACCGTGATCCGCATCGGCATGTGGTACATCGGACGCACCCCGGTCGCCGAGAAGCTGGCCTCCCTCGCCCGCTCCGGCTGCAAGGTCGACGTCGTCTACACCGAGATGCGCGACGGCCCGGCGGAGGAGCTGGAGGGAACGCCGAACGTGCGGCTGAAGCAGCTGCCCGAAAGCGGCGACTACATCATCCACTCCAAGTACTTCATCGTCGACGGGATGTACGGCGACGCCGACCGCAAGGTCGTCTTCACCGGCAGCCCCAACTTCAGCGACAAGGCGCTGCGGGTCAACGACGAGACCATGCTGCGGATCTACTCCGCCGAGATCCACGACCAGTACGCGACGAATTTCGCCGCGATGTTCGAAGGCTGACTTCTCACATATCGGCCGTCCGTCTCCCTTTTTCCGCCGTTCACGCGAAAGTAGCCATGTCGCGCGCGGTTTCGCGGCGGAGGACGTCTATTTTGAGCCTCGATCGTCGCCTCGGGCGGCAGGGGTGGATTGAAGGGAGACGTCGATGAACGACGACGCGGGGACGGTGATCGTGCTGGGGATCTTCGAAGTCGAGGGGCGAAGAGTCAGCGCGGTGACTCGGCCGGGGAGCACCAGCGTCTGGCTCGACGTGATTCGCGGCGGCGAGACGCTCAACGATCTGGGAACCGTGCGGCATATCGACACCGACCGTCCGGCGTTCCATCCGGCCGATCGACATCGGGACTGGTCGAGTCGGCCGCCGACGCGGGAGCTGATCAAGGACCGCGCCCAGCAGCTGTACCTCGACCATCGCGCCGAGGCGGGGGAGTAGGCGGGCGCCGGGAGGCGGACAATCCACGGTCGCTTATGGGTGATTTGCGGAAATCGTCCATACGGTAACGCTCCCATCAATGGACGGGAGGATGTTCATGTCTCTGAAAACCGCCGTGTCGCCTCGCGCGGCTGTCAAGGTCGCGGCGGTCGGCGCCGCGACCTTGACGATCCTCGGCGCCTCGGTCGCCGTCGCCGTGGCCGAGCCCGACGACTGGAATGTGATCGACACGCCCGTGCTCGACCAGGAGTACTGGTTCGAGGCCGCCGCCGTCCTCGGCGGCGACGACGCCTGGGCCGTGGGAACGGCGCTTGCCGCCGGCAACGAAGGATACGACGACGGCGTGGCCATGCACTGGAACGGCGTCGAGTGGACGAACACGCCCGGACTCGAATCCAAGCCCCTCAGCGACGTGGTCGCCCTGTCCTCCGACGAGGTCTGGGCCGTGGGCTCACACCAAGAAGAAGGTCTGCCGGCGGCGACGCGGTGGAACGGCGGGGAATGGGAGTCGACGCCGGTGCCGCCGCCGGACGAGCCTGGCGGAGACAGTCGAAACGACGTGCTCTACGGAGTCGACGCCGCCGCTTCCGACGACGTGTGGGCGGTGGGCACGGCGAATTCTCCCGACGGCCACATGGCCTTTGCCGAACACTGGGACGGCGCCGAGTGGAGCCTCGTGGAACTGCCGGTCCCCGACGACGCCGCGGAGGCTTATCTGAACTCCGTGACCGTGGTGTCCGCGGACGAGGCGTGGGCGGTCGGCTCGGTCGATCTCGGCGCCGACGGAACCAGACCGTGGATGCTGCGCTATGACGGGCAACAGTGGAGCGAGACTCCCGTGGACGACGTCGGCGGCGAGGGCAGGTTCGGCCTGTTCGACGTGACGACGATCGACGGCCTCGACGGGGCGTGGGCGAGCGGACTGCACGGCGGCGAGCCGCTGCTGCTGCATTGGAGCGGGGAACGCTGGGAGGCCGTGGACACGCCCGTCGCCGACGGACGGCTGGAAGCGGCAGGCCCCGACGGCGAAGGCGGGATGTTCCTCGCCGGCCGCAACTCGAATTACCAGCCGGTGCTGATGCGCTACCGGGACGGCGTCGTCACAGAGGAGGAATCCCCGCTGACCGGGGACATCGTAATGCTGTGGGACGTGGAGCCCGCCGCCGACTCCGACGACGTCTGGCTGGTCGGCGACGTCAAAGCCGACGGAGTGGTCGTCGGCGGAGTCGCGCGCCGCTCCCCGTGACGACGATGTCGGGCGCGCGATTCCTACCATCGCGCGCC
>JBOGDN010000199.1:0-2007 GCA_050742995.1 Stackebrandtia sp.
CTGCAGATCCTGGTATATCCGCGCGGTTTCGGCGTCGCCCGAGTCGTACAGGGCCGTCCCCACGTCGGCGAACGCGGCGGCTTGATCGACGAAGCCCTCGGCGCCCATGCGTCTGGCGAACTCGGCCGCGAACAGGGGGTCGTCGCCGTGCTGCGACAGCAGGTCGTTCAGCTCTGTGACCTGCTCCGGATTCAGCCTCGCCAGCTCCGTCCCGAACAGCTCCGTCGCCCGGTCGAGATCCGCGGCGTTTTCGGGGAACGCCTCCAGGTAGCTGTCGAGCGCTCCCTGGGAGGTGGAGTTGATGGAGTTGACGGCCGTGTCGTCGGCGTCGCCGGCCATCTGGAGCGCCTCGTCGATGATCTGCCTCGCCTGGCGTGCGAGTTCGTCGTTGTGCGCGGCGACGTCGGGCGAGTCGACGACGGGCGTGGTGACGGTCCCGTCGCCGCCGATGGTTATGCCGGTTCCCGCGACCGCGTCGTGCGCGCCTTGAAGATGCTCCTTGGCCGCGTCGATTCCCTCGACGAGTCCTTCGAGCGCGCCCTTGCCCTGATTGAAGGCGTCGGAGGCGTCGAAAAGCGGCGGCGACTGATCGGCGACCAGATTGCCGGCGGCGACAGAGTCGTCGCCCTGCCACATGCCTTGGGGGATCTGGGCCGCCGTCTGCACGGCGTCCGCGTGGCCGGACAGACTGCCCGAAAGGCCGCCGGCGGCCTCGGCCGCACCCGTGAGTTTCGAAGTATCCATGCCGGCCAGCTGGGCATACGTGACCATTTTCAGCGCACTCCTTTGGGGGAAGGACTACACACCCGAAACGCCAAAATATCAACGAACTTCGAATTGGACGGAAAACGAAACGTTTCCGAACGCCCACTGTCGAGGCGACGCTGAAACGAAGTGCTCGGGACCGGTTCCGTTTACGTCCGGTAGCAGTCGCGGGCGGCGTTGAGGAAGGCCGCTTCGTACTCCTGCGCGGGGAAGTCGCCCATGTAGTACGTCTTCATCTTGTGGCGGGCCGCCGCGAGCGGGTCGGTGGTCAGGAGTTCGTCGCAGACGTCGCCGATGTTGGCGCCGTCGGCGCGCACGACGTAGGCCGCGCGCGCCAGCGGAAGCTCCTCGGCGAGCGCGTCGCCGGCGCCGACGACGTCGACGATCGCGAAGGGCTTCTCCGAGTACAGCCAGTCCGAGGCCGCGCCGGAGACGTCGCAGACCATGACGTCGGCGGCGTTGACGCAGTCGATCAGCGACATCTTCTGCGAGGTCGTCTTGCCGAACAGGTGGGCGCGGCCGGTGCGCTCGCGGTCTTCGCCGAGCAGCCTCTCCACCGCGTCCAGCTGCCGTGCGGCCGCCGGGTTGGTGCGCGTGTAGGGGTGGGGGCGCACCACCATGGTCGCGCCGCGCTCCAGCATCGCCTCGCAGATGTCGACGGCAAGCGGCAGCGAGCAGAAGTTCACGTCGGACGAAAGACCGGTCCAGGTGGGCGCGTACAGCGCCGTGGGCGGCCTGGACGCGTCGCGCGGGCCTTCGCGCACCTCGACGCGCGCGGCCTGCGGGTGGCCCACGACGCGGAAGCGAGAATCCGGGATGTCGACGCCGTGGTTGTGATAGCGGTCGACGCCGGCCTGGCCGGCCACGAAGATCCGGTCGTACATGGCGCTGATGGGGTTGTAGCTCGCCGGTTTGTCGCTGTCGCCGTGCATCAGCTGCACGTGGGTGAGCCGCGCGAAGCGCACGCACTGCGTGTTCTGCATGCTCTGGTTGACGTAGAACACCGCGCGGATCGAGTCCGCGAGCAGGCTCTCCACGTCGGAGATGCCGCCGGCCACCACGACCGGGGTCTTCGTGGCCGCGGAGATCGCCGGCAGGAAGGCCCGGTCGCGCAGGATGATCACGTAGGGGTCGCCGAGGCGGTCGAAGTAGGGCAGCCACATCAGCAGCTGGTACTCCGAGCCGGCGGGGGCCGAGAAGTGCACCAGGAACCGCGGGGCGACCGCCTCGATCGCGGCGTGC
>JBOGDN010000200.1:0-1738 GCA_050742995.1 Stackebrandtia sp.
CCGATGTGCCGCTCCACGGGGTCGTGCAGCGCGGCCGTGCCGGCGAACAGCGCGTCGAGCAGATCGCGTTCGGCAACGGCGCCGGCGATCTCGCCGGTGACCACGGGCGGCTCGGCCTTGAGCACCGGCATCTGGGAGACCCCGTACTCGCGCATGATGTCGATGGCGTCGCGGACGGTGTCGTTGGGGTGGACGTGCACCAGCTCGGGGATGTCGCCGCGTTTGGCGCTCAGCACGTCGACGACCGTGGTGTCGGCGTCGCCGGCGCCCATGAAGCCGTACTGAGTGAGCCAGTCGTCGTTGAAGATCTTGGACAGATAGCCGCGGCCGCCGTCGGGCAACAGCACCACGATCACCTCGTCCGGGCCGGCGGCGCGGGCGGTGCGCAGCGCCGCCTCGACGGCCATGCCGCAGGAGCCGCCGACGAGCATTCCCTCCTCGCGGGCCAGGCGTCGCGTCATGGAGAAGGCGTCGGCGTCGGTGACCTCGACGATCTCGTCGCAGACCTCGCGGTCGTAGTTGGCCGGCCAGAAGTCCTCGCCGACCCCTTCGACCAGGTAGGGGCGTCCGGTGCCGCCGGAGTACACCGACCCTTCGGGGTCGCCGCCGATCACCTTGACGCGCCCGCCGGAGATCTCCTTGAGGTAGCGGCCGGTGCCGGAGATGGTGCCGCCGGTGCCGATGCCGGCCACGAAGTGGGTGATCTTGCCGTCGGTCTGCTCCCACAGCTCCGGGCCGGTGGTCTCGTAGTGCGAGCGCGGGTTGGCGGGGTTGGAGTACTGGTCGGGCTTCCAGGCGCCGGGGATCTCCTCGACCAGGCGGTCGGAGACGTTGTAGTACGAGCGGGGGTCTTCGGGCGCGACGGCCGTGGGGCACACCTCGACGCGCGCGCCGTAGGCCTTGAGGACGTTGCGCTTGTCCTCGGAGACCTTGTCGGGGCACACGAACACGCACTGATAGCCCTTGTCCTGCGCCACCATGGCCAGGCCGACCCCGGTGTTGCCGCTGGTCGGCTCCACGATGGTTCCGCCCGGCTTGAGCAGCCCGGCGGCCTCGGCGTCCTCGATCATGCGCAGCGCGATGCGGTCCTTGACGCTGCCGCCGGGGTTGACGTATTCGATCTTCGCCAGCACCAGGGCGTCTATGCCCTCGGCGACATGACGCAGCTTCACCAGCGGGGTGTCGCCGATGAGGTCGACCATCGAGTTGAAGTAACGCACGAGCACAGCTTAAGGCCCGTTCAGCGCGGTCGGCGGGCGCTCTCGCGTCAGGCGCCCCCGGCTATGCAGGTGTCGCGGACGTTCCAGAAGTCCCGCAGGTATTCGTCGTGAATCTCGCGGCCCATGATCCGAGTCAGCGACTCGTCGGCCTGCCGCAGCGCCGAGTAGGCGTAGTTGTGGCTTCCGGTGTACGTCCGCGGAACGATGTCGTCGTCGAAGGCGCCGTCGACGAGCATGTACTTGGAGTGCACGCGCACGTCGATGCCCGGGCCGTTGTTGAAGTTGCAGTACGTGACCTGCGGCCCGCCCGACACCTCGAGTTCGTCGAGCACCGCCTGGCTGGCGCCGCTGTGGACGATGTCCACCCAGCAGCCGTTGCGGCTCAGCTCGGCCAGCTTCTCGGCGACGGCCGGCCGAGTGAACGCCAACATCGCCACGCGAACGTCGGTCTGGTGCCACGAGCCGTCCGGCTCCTGGTACTTGCAGCTGGGGTCCACCGACTGCAGGGTGTTGTAGAC
>JBOGDN010000201.1:0-3697 GCA_050742995.1 Stackebrandtia sp.
GTTCTATTACGGACCGATGGCCTGCGGCAAGTCGACGCTGGCCTTGCAGATCCACCACAATCACACCCGACAGGGGCGTAACGGGCTGCTGCTCACCCGCGACGACAGGTCCGGCGAGTCCAGGGTCACCACCCGCATCGGCCTGGCCAAGGAGGCCGTGGAGCTCGGCGACGCGGACTCGGTGCGCACGCTCGGCGCGGCGCCGGGCGTCGACTACGTCATCTGCGACGAGGCGCAGTTCTTCACCGTGGCGCACGTGGAGCAGATGGCCGACCTCGTCGACTGCGACGGCGTCGACGTGTACGCCTTCGGCCTGGCCACCGACTTCACCTCGTCGCTTTTCCCGGCGAGCGCCCGGCTTTTCGAGCTTGCCGACGAGGTGCTGCGCATGCAGGTGGAGGTCCTGTGCTGGTGCGGCGCGGACGGCGTGCTCAACGCCCGCGTCAGCGGCGGGCAGGTCGTCAAGGAGGGGGAAAGGGTCGTCATCGGGGACACCGACGACGGGGCGGTGCACTATCAGGTGCTGTGCCGCAAGCACTATCGCAGCGGCCAGCTGGCGCTGTGAACGCCTCGCGCGCGACACGACTCGTCCTTTTGAGCGGTGTTTCTCGTCACTATTGAGCCACCAAAACCGGTAGATGACCGTCTTTAGCGTGAAAGTCGCCGAGACAGTCGGCTACCGGACACCTAGACCGGAAACAATTGGGCATCGTCGATCGTTACACTGTCCGACCGTTGCCTCGTACCGGCCGGCAGTCGATGTCGGCCACGAGCGGCCGGTAATCCGGGCAGGCGAGAGTCCGGCGAGACAACAGCCGACATCTGACGAGTGGCGGCGAGACTGCTCGGGTACACAGCACGAATTAGGCGTTTTAGAGGGGAAGGCCACGGACGATGAGCGAACGGATGCTACGCGGCAGCAGGCTCGGCGCGATCAGCTACGAATCCGACCGCAACACCGAGTTGGCCCCGCGGCAGACTCGCGACTTCAAATGCGCACGGGGTCACCAGTTCGAGGTGCCCTTCGCGGTGGACGCCGAGGTGCCCGCGACGTGGGAGTGTCGCCTTGACGGCACCGTCGCCAAGCTTGTCGACGGCGACGAGCCTTCAAGCAAGAAGGCCAAGCCGCCGCGCACGCACTGGGACATGCTGCTTGAACGTCGCAGCATGGAAGAGCTGGAAGAGATTCTCAACGAGCGGCTGACCGAGATGCGCGCCCGTCGCGGCGAGTAGTCGATCGTTTAGCTTCAACCGGGCCGGCGCCTAGGGCGTCGGCCCTTCTATGTGCCCGTCGCGGCGCGGATCGTCGCCCTCGACGATCTCGCCTTCCACCACGTCCTCGGCGTCGGCGCCCGCGGCGTCGCGGCGCACCCAGTCCGGGCGCACTATGCGCGGGCCGAACATGCGGTCCATGCTCGGCGAGTCCAGGCGGGACTCCAGGAAACGAATCACCAGCGGCTTCAACAGGAACCGAGTCAGCGGGAACACGCACAGCAGACCCACGGCGTCGGTGACGAATCCGGGCAGCAGCAGCAAGAACGCGCCGACGACGCCGATCACGCCGGACACGACCGCGGGTCCCGGAGGCTTGCCCTCCTCCACGGCGTCGCGATAGTCCCGCATCGCCCGCATGCCGAAGGTCCGCAACAGGATCCCGCCGAGCATGGTGGTGGCGAGCCACAGCAGAATCGCCTCCACCCAGCCGAGGTAATACACGACCGCGACGAACGCGGCCAGCTCGGCGGCGAAATACAAGATGAAGCTCAGCCGGGCGCCCAAGCTCGGCCCCGGCGGCCGTCCTTGCGGAGATGAGGTCACGAGCGCCTCGGTTTCTTCCCAGTCAGCACCACGACGGCGCGGCGGTATCTGTCGCGAACGCCCCACGCGGTGACCCTCCACAGGGCCTCCTGCACGACGGCGGAACTCATCTTGGACGCTCCGAGCCGCCGCTGAACGAAGGTGATCGGCACTTCGACGACCTGGAACCCGGCCCGCGCCGCACGCCAGGCCAGCTCGATCTGAAAACAATACCCTTGCGGCGGCGTCCATCCCGGAAGGATCTTGTCCAGCACCGGCATCCGGTAGGCGCGGAAGCCGGCGGTGGCGTCGTTGACCGGAATGTTCAGCAGCGCCTTGGCGTAGACGTTGGCGCCGCGCGACAACAGCAGACGGTGCACCGGCCAGTTGACGACTTTCCCGCCCGCGACGTACCGCGAGCCGATCACCACGTCGGCGTCGGCGAGCCCGCCCAGCAGCCGCGGCAGCTGCTCCGGGGCGTGCGAGCCGTCGGCGTCCATCTCCACGACCACGTCGAAGTCGTGCTCCCCCGCCCAGGCGAACCCGGCCACGTAGGCCGCGCCGAGGCCGTCCTTGACGGGCCGGTGCAGCACGTGCACCTGGTCGTCGTCGGCGGCAAGACCGTCGGCGACGTCTCCGGTGCCGTCGGGGCTGTCGTCGTCGACGATCAGGACGTGAACGCCGGGCGCCGCTTTCCTCAGCCGCCCCACGACCCCGGCGACGTTGTCGGCTTCGTTGTAGGTGGGGACGACGACAATCGTTCTTCCCACCTGTGCGCCGACTTCCCCGTCGACTCCAGACGATGTGGACACCACCGCGCTCCCTTCGTTCCGCCGGCCGTTCGCGCTATCCCTTCGCGTCGGCCGACTTCCTGCGGCGACGTCGCGTCGCCGCCAGGACCAACACCGCTACAGCCGCCGCGCTTCCCAGCAGTTCGGGCAGCGCGCCCAACGTCGTGGCCGGTGTGGTTCCCTCTCCCAGATTAAACGTCGAGACTATGACGGCCGGTTCGTTGAAACCGGTCGCCTGCGACACCTCCCCCGTCTCGTCGACAAATCCCGACACGCCCACCGTAGAGGCCATGAGGCCGGGCCGGGCGTGCTCGATCGATCGGATCTGCACCATAGCCATCTGCTGCAAGGCTTCGGCTTCGTTGAAGGTGGCGTTGTTGGTCTGCACCGCGAGGATCTGCGCGCCTTCGGTCACCGACTCGCGCACCTGGCCGTCGTAGGCGATTTCGAAGCAGATGATTCCCGAAAGCGTGACGTCTCCGACCGGGATCACGCCGGGCTCGTCGCCGGGGGCGAATCCGTTGACCCGGTCGAGGCCGTCCTTGACGATGCGCTCGTCGATCCACCCGGCGACGGTGCGCACGAACTGCTCCATGGGGATGTATTCGGCGAAAGGCACCGGATGCTGTTTGACGTACTCGAAACCCGAACCGGTTTCCGGATCCCACACCAGGCTGGCGTTCTTGGCCCGCGGGCCGTCGACGGCGGCGTCGTCGTGCAGGATCGTCCCCAGGACTATGGGGACGCCGATCGCGCGCGCCGCGGAGTCGATCTCGTCGGCGGCGTCCGGGTTGAGCTGCGGGTCGATGTCGGAGGCGTTTTCGGGCCACACCACGACGTCGGGCTGCGGCCGGCGACCGGCGTCCACGTCGGCGGCCAGCTCGATCGTGGCGCTGACGTGGTTGTCGAGCACGGCGCGGCGCTGCTCGTTGAAGTCAAGTCCCATCCGGGGCACGTTGCCCTGCACCACCGCGATCGTGATCTGTTCGCCGGCGGGCGCCGTCGTCGACGTGGGGACCGCGTACCCGACGAACACCACGGCAAGCGCCGCCGCCGCGGGGGCGGCGATCTGCCGCCACGTCGTCTCGGTCCGCGGCGACCCCGCGATC
>JBOGDN010000202.1:0-3965 GCA_050742995.1 Stackebrandtia sp.
CAAGACGGACGCGGGGAAGCTGACCACTGAAGGCGTCGCGGGCAAGCAGGATCTCACCAGCGACGCCGGGAACGTCGAAGTCGTCGACGCCGGCGGCGACGTGGCCGTCTACGCCGACGCCGGAAACATCTTCGCCGACCGCGTCGCCGGCGACCTGGTCGCCGAAACCGACGCCGGAAACGTCGACGCCTCCGGGCTCGAGTCGTCTGTTGTCGACGCGCGCACCGACGCCGGCGAGGTCAAGCTCGCCTTCGAATCCGCCCCCGACTCCGTCGACGCGTACTCCGACGCCGGAAACGTCGAGGTGGCCGTCCCCGACGGCGACGCCTACGACGTGAACGTCAAAACCGACGCCGGCGACAAGACCGTGGACGTCGAGACCGACTCCGGCGCCTCGCGCAGCCTCACCGCGGAGACGGACGCCGGCGACGTCGTCGTCCGGTACCGCTGAGCGCCGCGCGCGGCGGTATTCGCCACGCCGTTCTTATAGCTTCCCCTACCGCGTCGGCCGCCGCGACCGGCGAGAATAAGGGCATGGTCCACACTTCGGTCCCCTTGGCGCAGACCTTCGAGGGACTGGTCACGCGCCGGCTTCGGAACCTGGGACTGGCGTTCGCTCTAATGGGCGTCCAGGTCGCCGGAATGCTGGCGTTCGCCCTCACGATCGTCGGGATGCCGCTGGTCTTCCTGACCGTCGGCATTCCCGTGATGCTCGGCGCCGTGCTGGTGTCCCGCTATTTGTGCGACGCCGAGCGCTTCATCTTCCGCCGCGGGTTCGGACAGTCCGTGCGCCGCCCGTACCGCGCCTGGCCAAAGGGCCACCTGGGCAGGCAGCTGATCACGGTGATCAAGGACGCGACCACGTGGCGCGACTTCGCCTGGCGCGCGGTGAACACGACGCTCGGCTTCCTCGTGTACGTCGTCTACGTGAGTTTGTTCGGCGGCGCGGTGATGGCGCTGATACAGCCGTTCCTATACGCCGGCATGCCGGATTACTTCGGCAACTACTACGGCGTCATCGAGTACACCTCCTTCGGAGAGGGGATGCTGATCGGCGTGCCGCTGGCCGCGGTGCACCTGGTCGTGTGGTGGTGGGGCGGGGATCCGATGATCACCGGCTACGCCAAGCTCGCCGCGGTGCTGCTGCGCCCCACCCGGTCCTCGGAGCTGGAGCAGCGGGTGGAGAAGCTGGCCGAGTCGCGCGCCGAGACCGTCGACCACTCCGCCTCGGAGCTGCGCCGCATCGAACGCGACCTGCACGACGGCGCCCAGGCGCGACTGGTGGCGCTCGGCATGAACCTCGGCATGGCCGAGGAGGTCCTCAAGTCCGACCCAGACTCGGCGGCGCGGCTGCTCAGCGAGGCGAGGGAGACCTCGTCGGCCGCGCTGGCCGAACTGCGCGACCTGGTGCGCGGCATCCACCCGCCCGTGCTCGCCGACCGCGGTCTCGTCGGCGCGGTAGAGGCGCTGGCGCTGGCGCATCCGCTTCCGGTGACCGTCGTGGCGAACCTGCCGGGCAGGCCTCCCGCGCCTGTGGAGTCGTCGGCGTACTTCGCGATCGCGGAAACTTTGACGAATGTGGCCAAGTATGCTCGAGCGACCCAGGTCAGCGTGCGCGTCGAGTACTTCGCGAATCGCCTGGGAGTCATCGTGCGCGACGACGGAGGCGGCGGCGCCGTCGTCACCCCGGGCGGAGGCCTTGACGGCGTGAAGCGGCGCCTGGACTCCTTCGACGGCACGGTGACCGTCAACAGTCCGCAAGGCGGCCCCACCGTCGTGACTTTGGAGATCCCGTGCGAGTTGTCATCGCCGAAGACCACGCCCTCCTCGCCGACGGACTGAACCGCCTGCTCAGCGCGCACGACTGCGAAGTGGTCGAAATCGTCGACAACGGACCGCGGCTGGCGCCGGCGCTGCTGGAACACCGGCCGGACGTGGCCGTGGTGGACGTCCGGCTTCCGCCGACGTTCACCGACGAAGGGCTGCGCGCCGCCATCCAGGCGCGGGAGAAGGTCCCGGGCCTGCCGGTGCTGGTGCTGTCGCAGTACGTCGAGCAGCTGTACGCCCGCGAGCTGATCCGCGACCGCGCCGGCGGCGTCGGTTACCTCCTCAAAGACCGGGTGTCGAACGTGGGGGACTTCGTCGCCGCGCTGCGTCGCGTCGCCTCCGGCGGCACGGCCATGGACCCCGAGGTGGTCACGCAGCTGCTCGGCGGCCAAGAGTCCAAACTCGACTCTCTTACGCCGCGCGAGCGCGAGGTGCTGGAGCTCATGGCCGAGGGCCGCTCCAACGCCGCCATCGCCGCGACGCTGTACGTCACCGACAAGGCCGTCGACAAACACAGCAACAACCTGTTCCGCAAACTCGGCCTGCCCACCTCAAGCGACGCCAACCGTCGTGTCCTGGCGGTGCTGGCTTATCTGGACGGGCAGGGCCCGTGAAGGCCCCTTTGGCGCGCGCGCGGCGCTGTCGCATACTGATCGCCGAACGCCGACTTCGGGAGTGAACCTTGTCATCGGACAGCGACAGCGCCGAGGCGTCTAAAGCGGATTCCACGCCGGACGACCCGCGAGACCACGCGCTGCAGCACGTGCTCGGGGCGTGCTACGGCGCGCTGGCGCTCGGCGCGGTGCTCGCGACGGTGCTTGGAGTGTGGCTGGACGCCCCCGGCGGCCCGGTGCGCATCAACGACCCGGAAAAGCTGACCTCGGGCGGCTGCGCCGCGCCGCAGATCGACGACCCCCCCAGCGACTACATCGGGGTGCCCTGCGACGACCCCGACGCCACGGTGCTGGTGATCGACGTGACAGACCCCGTGGACGTCGGCGCTCCGCAGTGCCCGTACGGCACCGACTTCGAGGTGGAGGTGTGGTCGTCCACGCTTGCCGACGCCGTGGCCGACCCCGAGATCGACTCCGACGACCTCGAGGTCGCCGAAATCGCGTGCGTGCGCAACCTCTACCCCCCGCACCCCGGCGACCCCGGCGCCGGCGGAGGCCAGCTGATCGCCGACGACTGCTTCATCCTCGACGGCGACGAAGAGGTCGTCGTCGAAGTCCCCTGTGTCGACGACGAGGAGCCCACGCCGGAATTCGAGGTGCTGGAGATCGTCGGCGACGAAGAGGACTGCCCCGAGGACGAGACCGAAGAAGTCCGCGACCGCTGGTCCGACGACATCAAGCCCGACGAGGACGGCTACGAAGTGGTGTGCGCGACGCCGCACGAACCGGAAGACGCCGAAGACTGACGCGCGAACCCCGGCCGCGCCTTCCCACGACGTGAATAACCGTTTGACGCGATTCGACCACCCATGGTGAGATGGCCTGATGCTATGGGGGTGGTCTGCCCCCGGATGGGGTGGGGCAGGTCCTCTATAGCGAAAGCTCGAACGCCGCGGCGCCTCAGGCGCGAGGGTCTGGTGTGGGCGCGACGCGGCTGTCGACAGTCGCATAGGTCCACTTAGGTCCAGTGCTCGACAGTCGCGCCGTCGCCTCGATCAGGCGGTCCACGTCGTCGATCGAGCTTCCCAGGCCGATGCTGGCCCGCAGCGCGCTGCCGTCGCCGCACAGCGTTCCCGACTCCTTGACCAGCCGCCGCGTCAGCGGGTGGGCGCAGAACAAGCCGTCGCGCACGCCGATGCCGTGTTCGGCTGAAAGCGCGGCCGCCGCAAGACCCGACGGCAGTCCGTCCACCGTGAACGTCACGGTGCCCACGCGCGGCGAGTCGGCGCCGAACAGGTGCAGCCGCCTCACACCCGGAATCTCCGAGAGCCCCGTCGACAGGCGGCTGCGCAGCGACTCCTCGCGCGCGACCAGCTCCGGCCACGCCTCGTCCGAAAGCGCCTGGCACACCGCCGCCAGCGCGACCGCGCCCACCGTGTTCGGGCTGCCCGCCTCGTGACGGGCCGGACCCGTCTTCCACTCGGCCTCGGCGACGGCGTCGTCGGAGACGGCGGCGGTCGCGCC
>JBOGDN010000203.1:0-3623 GCA_050742995.1 Stackebrandtia sp.
GGACGGGGGCGGCTTCACTGCGTGTGGATCCAACACGCGCTGAGGTCGTTGGTGGTCTCCACCGACAACGTGATCTCCACGTCGTAGGGGTGTTTCTCCCCCGCCATGGGGACGTGGTCGTCCACCGGACATTCTTGGGAACCGCCGTCGTTTGTCCAGTAGCTCATTCGCACGTTCGTGAAGCCGTTTTCCGCCAGATGATCGATCGCCGACTGCCGTTCGTAGAGAACCACGTCTGGAATGGCGGCCTCGTTGGAATCGTCTGATCCGCCGCCGGATTCTTCCTCAGTGGACTCCTCTTCGCTTGGGCTGATCGAACTGCCCGACTTTCCGGACAAGTCCGACGACTCGGCGTCGTGGCGCGGCACGGTCTCGTCGCCTGAACTGGCGGACTTCGGATCGCTCGGATCCCACGGCTGCCAGATGAGCACCGCGCCCAGGGCCAGCACGAGAAACGCCGCCACGAATCCCACGATCACGCCGACGAGGCTTCTCGACCGCTTCGGTTCGGCCCGCGGCGGGCTCGTGAACCGCCCAGTCGACATGTCTGGCCAGGACGGCGCCGCCGGCGCCCCGGACGTCGGAGGCGAGACCGTCGCTGTCGTCGCCGCGACCGGAGCCGTCGGAGCGGGCGTCGGCCGCAGGGCGAGCAGCGCTCCTCGCGACACGACTTGCTCCGGCTGACCCACGACCGTCGGGGAAATCCCCAGTGCACGGTGGAGCATCGTGCTCACCAACGGTATGCGGCTGGAACCTCCCACCAGGAACACGCCGGCCAGCTGCTCGACGGCAATGCCGGCCTGGGACAGAGTTCGCGTCACCAGGGTCACGGTCTGCTCGAGCAGCGGCGACGCCAGCGCCTCGAACTCCTCGCGGGTGACGATCACGTCCCTGTCGAACGTCGGGACGTTCACGCTCACGCTTGAGGTGCGCGCCAACTGTTCCTTGGCGTGTCGCACGTCCTCCAGCATCAGCATCCGGTCGCGACGCGACGACGCGTCGGTCGGGCTCGCCAGGCGATTCCACTTCTCGACGCCGGCCCGTGACAGCACTGCGCCGAGGCGGTTGAACAGCGCCATGTCCAGGTCGCCGCCGCCCACGTCGTTCAAACCGGCCTCGGCGAGGACGTTCACCGCGCCGGCTCGCCGGGACAGCGCGCACACGTCGAAGGTGCCGCCGCCGAAGTCGTACACGACCACGACGTCCCCTTCGGGACGCGGCGGCGCGCTTGCCGAAAAGTACAGCGCGGCGCCGGCCGGTTCCGGCAGCAGACGCACGCCGGGAAGTCCGGCGGCGGCGGCCGCCTCCTGCAGCACGCCGCGTCGCGCCTGGCCCCAGTTCGCCGGGTACGTCATGATCGCCGACGCCGGCGGCGCTCCGGCCACCCGCACGGCTTCGGTCGTGACCGTCCGCAACACCGAGGCCAACAGCTCGACGACCGGGATGTCCCGGCCGCCGAGCAGCACCGAACCGTCGTCGACGCGCCGCTTGGGCCAGGGCTCGAAACTCGCGGGCTCGGCCCGCGCCGCGCGTACGGCGTCCCGCCCCGTCAGCAGCCCGCCCGCGTCGGCGAACACCGCGGACGGCAGCAACGGCGAATCGCCGAACAACAGCGGCTGCGGCTGCCCTTCTCCCGTCTCCAGCATCGCCACGGTGTTGGACGTGCCGAAGTCGATCGCCAACAGGGACGTCATCGCAGATGGAACCCTTCGGCGATCTTCCGGATCGGATTGTTCTTTTCCAGGAAGTCCTGGGTCTTCTGCACGTCGACGCTGACGTTGGGGATGCTGGCGTTCACAAAGGGCACGCTGACCTTGGGCGGCCATCGGTCGAGGCTGACGCCGGGGTATGGGTTGTCGGTGAGCGCGACGCCGCCGGTGTTGACGCCCACCGGTCCTACCTTGACGCCCGTTCCGCTCCATCCGAGCAGGTCGTTCTTGTGGTTGCCGAGGCCGAGGCTGGTTCCGCCGCGGGCGTCGACGTTGACTCCGGGGCCGAATCGGTCCTTGAAGAAGTCGCCGACGTCGCCTGCCACGGCGCCGATGGCGTCGACGGCGGTGTTGTCCGCCTCGTCGGCCATCCGCAGCGCGTCGGCGATGATCTCGCGGGCCTGCTCGGCGAGCCGGCCGAGACGCTCGGCCTCGGCGGGGTCGTCGGCCAAGGGAGGGAACACGTCGCCGTCGGAGGAGATCGTGATGCCGGTGCCGGCCACGAGATTGTGCGCGTCCTGCAGCCGCTCCTTTGCGGCGTCGACGCCGTCGACGAGGTCTTCCAACGCCGCCCTCCCCCGTTTGAACGCGTCGGAGGCGTCGAACAAGGGCGGCGTCAGAATCTCGAGCGCCCCGCCGGCGGCCGAGGCGTCGGCGCCGTTCCACATCCCCTCCGGGATGTCGGACCGCGACTGCACCAGGGCGCCGCGATCAGAGAGGCTGCTCGACAGACTCCCGGCCGTCGAGGCGGCCGCGGACAGCCTTGACGTGTCCATGTTGATCAATTGGGCGTACGTCACCACGGTGAGGCACCGCCCCGCCGGTTGTCGAAGATCGTCATGTGATGTGAGGTTAAGGTCGAGAACCGTCGGCGGCCTAACGTCGACCTTTTGAAAACCTTTCGCCGCCTGGTTTGCGCCCGCATGGTGTGCTGTAGGTCGAGGCGAAGTCGCCGAAGGAGGCTCACGTGTTGGTGCGGCTGCTTGGCGGCGTCGAGGTCGCCGCGGCGGACGGGTGGACCCGCGCCGGTCCGCCCAAGCGCGCCTGCGTGCTGGCGGCGTTGGCGCTGTCTCCGGGCGCCCCGGTGTCGCTCGGCGACTTGATCCGCCGCGTGTGGGGCGACGATCCGCCCGAATCGGCCGTCACCGTGCTCTACGGCCACATGACGTGGCTGCGCACGCTGTTGCGCGACTGCGCCGACATGTCGATCCGCAGGTCGACCGGCGGCGGCTACCTGCTGGAGATCGACGCCGAACAGATCGACCTGTACGCGGCGCGGTCGCTGGCCAAGCGGGCGCGTCGGCAATCCGAGACCGGACGCCACGGGCTTTCGGTGTCGCTGTGGCGTCAGGTGTGCGACCTGGCGCGCGGCGAAGCCCTGGCCGGCGTGAGCGGAGACTGGGCCGCCGAAGTGCGCGCCGGATTCCGGCGGGAGCACCTGTCGATGCTTGCCGAGCGCTTCGACGCCGAGCTTGCCGCGGGCCAGCACGCGGCCGTTGTCGGCGAACTGGCCGAACTGGCCGCCCGCCACCCCGCTGACGAATCCATGACGGGCCGGTTGATGACGGCCCTGTACCGATGCGGGCGTCCCGCCGAGGCGCTCGACGCCTTCTCGCAGATCCGGCAGCGGCTGGCCGACGAGCTCGGCGTGGACCCGTCGGATCAACTGCGCAAGCTCCACCTGCGGATACTCCAGCAGGATCCCGGACTGGAGCACGTCGAGGACGAAACGGACGCCGGGCCGTTCGCAGACGAGCAGCGGGAGGCGGACGCCGCGCCGCCGGTTCCGGCCGAGCTGCCGGCCGACGCCGCCGGGTTCGCCGGGCGGGACGCGCAGGTCGAGCAGCTGTGCGTACAGGCCGCCGGCAACGGGGTGCTTGTCGTCGACGGGATGGCCGGCGTCGGCAAGACGGC
>JBOGDN010000204.1:0-4081 GCA_050742995.1 Stackebrandtia sp.
AGCTCGGCTTTCCGACCGCCAACGTGCACTACGAGCCGCACACGGCCGTCCCGGCCGACGGCGTCTACGCCGGCTGGCTGCACCGCGCCGACGGCCGGCGGCTTCCGGCGGCGGTCAGCGTCGGGACCAACCCGACCTTCTCCGGCGCCGAGCGCACCGTCGAGGCATATGTCCTGGACTTCTCCGGCGACCTGTACGGCGAGCCGGTCGGGGTCGACTTCGTCGTCCGGCTACGCGAGCAGCGCGTCTACGATTCGGTCGAGCCGCTGATCGCCCAGATCGAGACCGACGTCGCAGACACCCGCAAGGCGTTGAGCCTAGGGGGTGTCTGACAGACCGAGCATGGCAAGGCGGAGGTGCTTCTATACCGGGGTTGTATGCAGAAGTGCCGACAACGCCGCCAGGCGCAGTGCTTTCGACTGCGGGTCGCAAGCTCCCCGCAGTGTCTGGGAGGTCCGCAGCCCGCCAGCATGTCCATCAGAGGCCCCCTAAAAGCCGGTCTGTTAACCTTGGCGCGTCCGCCGCTGCATAAGCGGCCGCGTGTGCCTGCCCGACGCCGTGGGTGCGCGTCCAAACCTGTCCGGTGTGCATGACCCGGATGAAACTCAAGAGGAGAACATGGCGCTCGACACTGCCGCGAAGGCCTCCATCATCAAGGAGTACGCGACCTTCGAAGGTGACACCGGCTCGGCCGAGGTGCA
Source organism: Stackebrandtia sp. (assembly GCA_050742995.1). GTDB lineage: Bacteria > Actinomycetota > Actinomycetes > Mycobacteriales > Micromonosporaceae > Stackebrandtia. The sequence continues at coordinate 702 of JBOGDN010000204.1, forward strand.
GATCGCGCTGCTGACGCAGCGGATCACCGACCTCACCGAGCACTTCAAGACTCACAAGCACGACCACCACAGCCGCCGCGGCCTGATGTTGCTCGTCGGCCGCCGCCGTCGGCTGTTGAAGTACCTCCGCAACGAAGACATCGAGCGGTACCGCTCGCTTATCAAGCGACTGGGCATCCGCCGCTAAGGACCCTCGAGGGAGCGACACGAATCCAGTCGCTCCCTCGAATCGTACGGTCGCCCGCCGTCAGACGCGGGTAACGTGCAAAGAAAGAAAAGCCGGCACGTCGAAAGCCGTCGACGCCGACGGTCTTCGGTAGTGGCGCCCGGGCGAACCGATTCGCCCGTGCGCTTCGATCGATGGCCGCCGCGCTTGACGACAACATCCGCGCATCGCGCGGACAGCGCTGACGTGCCACGACATAAAGGAGCTGTAGACACATATGTCCGCAGAAACAACCAAGGGCCACACGGCTCTGGGGGAACAGACCGCTACCGCGGTCATCGACAACGGGGAATACGGCACGAGGGAGATCACCTTCGCCGCCGGCCGCCTGGCCCAACAGGCGAGCGGAAGTGTGACCGTCCGGCTCGGCGACACCGTCGTGCTCGCGACGACGTCGGCCAGCCGCAGTCCCCGCGACCACCTCGACTTCTTCCCGCTGACGGTGGACGTCGAGGAGCGCATGTACGCCGCCGGACGCATTCCCGGCTCGTTCTTCCGCCGCGAGGGCCGTCCCAGCGAGGACGCGATCCTCACTTGCCGCCTCATCGACCGGGGCCTGCGGCCCACGTTCGTCAAGGGGCTGCGCAACGAAATCCAGGTCATCGGGACGGTGCTCGCCCTCGACGAGGCCCACCCCTACGACGTGGTGGCCATGAACGGCGCCTCGGCGTCGACGCGCCTGTCCGGCCTGCCGTGCGCGGGCCCGCTCGGCTCGACCCGCATGGCGCACATCAACGGCGCCTGGGTGGCTTTCCCCACCCTTGAGCAGCTGGAGAGCGCCACCTTCGACATGGTCGTCACCGGCCGCGTCGTCGAAGGCGGCGACGTGGCGATCATGATGGTCGAGGCCGAGGCCACCGACAAGGCCGTCGAGCTGATCGGCGGCGGCGGAGTGGCGCCGACCGAGGAGATCGTCGCCGGCGGCCTTGAGGCCGCCAAGCCGGTCATCGCCGAGCTGTGCCGGGCGCAGAGCGTGCTCGCCGAGACCGCGGCCAAGCCGACGACGGAGTTCCCGCTCTTCCCCGAATACGCCGACGACGCATACGCCGCCGTCGAGCGCGAGGCGACCGCGGACCTGACCGCGGCGCTGACCATCGCCGACAAGCAGGAGCGCGAGGCCGAGCTCGACCGGATCAAGGCCGAACTGGTCGAGAAGGTCGCCTCGGAGTTCGAAGAGCGCGAAGGCGAGATCGGCGCCGCGCTGCGCTCGCTGACCAAGAAGCTGGTGCGCCAGCGCGTGCTGACCGAAAGCGTCCGCATCGACGGCCGCGGCCCGCGCGACATCCGTCCGCTGGCCGCCGAGATCTCGGTGTTGCCGCGCGTGCACGGCTCGGCGCTGTTCGAGCGGGGCGAGACCCAGATCCTCGGGGTCACCACGCTGAACATGCTGCGCATGGAGCAGGCCATCGACACGCTGTCGCCGGTGTCCAAGAAGCGCTACATGCACAACTACAACTTCCCGCCGTACTCCACGGGCGAGACCGGCCGAGTCGGGTCTCCCAAGCGGCGCGAAGTGGGCCACGGCGCGCTCGCGGAGCGGGCGCTTGTGCCGGTGCTTCCGGGTCGCGAGGAATTCCCCTACGCGATCCGCCAGGTGTCGGAGGCGTTGAGCTCCAACGGATCGACGTCCATGGGCTCGGTCTGCGCCTCGTCGATGAGCCTGATGGCGGCGGGCGTCCCGCTGAAGGCGCCGGTCGCCGGCATCGCGATGGGCCTGATCTCCGACGAGGTCGACGGCAAGACCCGCTACGTCACCATCACCGACATCCTCGGCGCCGAGGACGCCTTCGGCGACATGGACTTCAAGGTCGCCGGCACCCGGGAGTTCGTCACCGCGCTGCAGCTCGACACCAAGCTCGACGGCATTCCGTCCGACGTGCTGGCCGGAGCGCTGCAGCAGGCCAACGAGGCCAGGCACACGATCCTCGACGTCATGTCCGAGGCGATCGCCGAGCCGGGCGCGATGGCCGACTCCGCGCCGCGCGTGACCACGCTGAAGGTGCCGGTCGACAAGATCGGCATGGTGATCGGGCCGAAGGGCCAGACCATCAACTCCATCACCGAAGAGACCGGCGCCGACGTTTCCATTGAGGACGACGGCACGATCTACATCGGCGCGACCACCGGACCGGCCGCCGAGGCCGCCGTGGCGATGATCAACGGCATCGCCAACCCGACCCTGCCAAGCGTGGGCGACCGCTTCCTGGGAACGGTGGTCAAGACCGCCGCCTTCGGCGCGTTCATCTCGCTGGTGCCCGGTCGCGACGGCCTGCTGCACATCTCCAAGATCGGAGACGGCAAGCGCATCGACAAGGTCGAGGACTTCCTCAACGTCGGCGACAAGATCGAAGTCGAGATCGCCGACGTCGACGGCCGCGGCAAGATCTACCTGGACAAGGTCTACCCCGAAGGCCAGGAGCCGCCGAAGCGCGAGTCCGGCGGCCGCGGACGCGGCGGTGACCGCGATCGCGACCGGGGCCCGCGGGGCGACCGCGGACCGAGGGAGAACCGCGGCGACCGAGGAGGCGACCGTCCGGAGCGCACAGAGCGCTCCGAAGGCTCGTCCGACTCCGGCGGCGAGGGCGAAAGCGACAGCGACGGTCAGCGTCGTCGCCGCCGCCGTCAGCACCGGGAGTAATCTCGCCGAATGACGCGCGAGTTCACCAACACGCTCGCTGAAGACCCGCTGGGCGGCACTGTGCGACGCACAGTGTTGCCCAGCGGGCTTCGCGTTCTGACCGAGTCGATCCCGACCGTGCGCAGCGCCTGCGTCGGCGTATGGGTCGGCGTCGGCTCCCGCGACGAGGCGCCGCATCTGTCGGGCGCCTCGCACTTCCTGGAACACCTGCTGTTCAAGGGAACCCCGCGTCGCAGCGCGCTGGACATCTCCGCGCAGATCGAGGCCGTCGGCGGCGAGACCAACGCCTACACGGCCAAGGAGTACACCTGCTATTACGCCCGGGTGCTCGACGACGACGTGCCGCTGGCCGTCGACGTGCTCTCCGACGTGCTCACCTCCTCGCTGCTGACGCCGGCCGACGTGGAGACCGAACGCGGCGTCATCCTCGAAGAGATCGCCATGCAGCGCGACGAGCCCGGCGACGACGTCCACGACGTCTTCGCCGCGTCGCTGTTCGGCAAGCACCCTCTGGCG
>JBOGDN010000205.1:0-6876 GCA_050742995.1 Stackebrandtia sp.
GGCTCCTGGAAGAGGCGCGGCAGCATCCTTCAGTTTATTAAGCGCCGCACGGTAAGCCGCGGACAAAAGGTCAGGAATAGAGGCTTCTAACACATAAAGAGACAGTCCCAGCTTCATGGCCCCGCCCTTGAGCTGGCCGAGCACGCTGAACAGCTGCTCCGCGGTGCGCCGCTGCACCTCTTCGCCGACGACGTCCTCGGCAAAGCCCACGACCCGCTTGCCCAGTCCCAGCGCCGCGCGTCCGGCGAATCCCAACGGAAGACTGGCCAGCTTTGCGGTGCGGGCCACCGGTCCGCGAGGCATGTCGCTCACGATGTCAATCGTGCCATGCCCGGCGGAAAGTCCCTTTGCGGCAGCGCAGTCCGCTCCGCACCGCCTCTTGCGGCGTGGCGGCGCCCGATTTGCGGCTTTCGTGGCATTCTGACCCCACCGCGTGGGTCGCGCCACGCGTGAGGATTCGACAGGGGGGCCAGCATGGCGAAATACAACGGCTACTGCGTCAAGTGTCGCGAGAAGCGAGACTTTGAGGGGAAGGTAGAGGAGACCGCTTCGGGACGGCGCATGGCCAAGGGCACCTGCCCGGAATGCAACACCAAGATGAACCGCATTCTCGGAAAGAAGGACTAGCGCCGCGGCGCGAACCTGCTGGAACGAAACTTAATCGTTCCCTGCCGTCCCCGACGTCCCGTATATTGAGAGGGAGTCGGGGACTTTTCGCACATTTCACCCCGAATTAGGACATGCGGGACGCGCAGGACGTGCGCTGACTGGCGTCGGCTCGATAGCGTACGCACATGTCCCGGAAAGCTAGTCCTCCGGTCGATGTGAGGCGCAGCACACGCCGCCGACGCACGGTGTCGGCTTATCGAGACGGGGAACGCGTCGTGGTATTGATCCCGGACCGGTTCAGCCGGGCCGAGGAGGCCGAGTGGGTCGACCGCATGCTCGGACGGCTGCGCGCCCGCGACAAGCGCTCAGGCCGCGGCGGAGACGAGGCGCTGAGATCGCGAGCGGTGCGGCTGGCCCAGCGTTACTACCCCGACCACCCGGTCGCGGCCGCGCCGTCGAGCGTGCGCTGGGTCGACAACCAGAACAGCCGCTGGGGCTCGTGCACGCCCGACGACGCCACGATCCGGCTGTCGTCGCGACTGGCCTCCATGCCGAGCTGGGTCATCGACTACGTCCTGCTGCACGAGCTTGCCCACCTCATCGTGCCCCGGCACGGCCGCGCCTTCTGGGAACTGGTGGGCCGCTATCCCAAGTCCGAACGCGCACGCGGCTACCTCGAGGGCGTCGCCGACGCCGCCATGGCCGCCGCTCAGCGCTTATCCGACGCGTCGTCTCCGTCGCCGGGCTCGTCGTCGCCCTTGGGGTCGTTGACCGACAGCTGGTCGAAGATCGACATGTCCAGGTCGCCCAGATCGGCGTCGCGCTCGGCGAACGCCTCCGGGTCGTCCAGGTCCTCCGGCGACGGCATCAAGTCGGGGTGCGACCAGACCGCGTCGCGTCCCTCCACGCCGCGCGCCTCGGTCAGCTTCTCCCACAGCACGGCGGCCTCGCGCAGCTTCTTCGGGCTCATCTTCAAACCCACAAGCGCCGCGAAGGTGCGCTCCGACGGCCCGCCGCTGGCGCGTCGCCTGCGTGCGGACTCGGTGAGCTTGTCGAGCGACGGCAGCCGCTGCCCGGCCGCGACGGCGGCGGCGTGGGTCACCCAGCCGCCGACCAGCGCCAGCATGTGCTCGAGCCGGGCGATCGCGGCGCGCTGCGCCGGAGTGTCCTCGGGACGGAACAGCTTGGCCATGTCGACCTGCTGCAGACCTTCGGAGTCGGAGAGGTCGAGCTCGCCGGCCAGCGACTCCATTGCCTCCTGGTCGATGTGAATGCCGCTGGCATAGGCCTCGACCGCGCCGACGACGTGCGCGCGCAGCCACGGCACATGGCCGTAAAGCCGATGGTGCGCCGTCTCCCGCAGCGCCACGTACAGCCGGACCTCGTCGAGCTCCACGTCCGACAGGCCGTCGGCGTACCGCTTCAGGTTCGTCGGCAGGATCACGGCCGTGCCCGGCGGGCCGAGCGGCAGGCCCACTTCGGTGGACGTCAGCACTTCCGTCGACAGCTCCGCCATGGCCTGGCCGAGCTGCGCGCCGAACAGCGTCGCGCCGATTCCCTGCACGAGGTTGGCCATCGGGCCGAGCATGCCGCGCACGTCCTCGGGAACCAGACCGTCCAGCGCCTGCGACATCTTCGCGGCAAGCGGCTCGGCCAGCTCCTTCCAGGTGTCGACGGTGCGGGCGACCCAGTCCTTGCGGGTCCACGACGCCGTGTCGACGGCGCCGGACGGGAACGACGTCGCGTTCTCCAGCCACAGGTCGGCCAGCCGCAGCGTCTCGTCGACGGCCTCGGCGGCAAGGCGATCGACCATCGGGTCGTCGCTCAGGCTTTGATTGGCCAGCTGTCGGGCCAGGTCCCAGTTCACCGGTCCCGCCGCCGACGACTGCGCCATGAACTGCTGCAGCTGGGCCATCATCTGCTGCATTCTCGGGTCGTTGGGATCGGGCATGCCCGAAGGCAAGTTGCCGAAGCCAAACGGGTTATCCGGACTCACGCCTCCAACCGTACGTCAAAGTCCTGAGCGGGGGCTGAACGCCGACAAACCTCCTTTGTCGTTGACACGTAAGCTCGGCGGCATGAAACGGCGCGGCTGGACGCTATTGATAGGCGCGATTCTCGTCTCTCTGCTGACATGGCAGGCGTTGTCGATGCGGGTGGCGTATGTGGCGCTGAGCCCCGGAGTTACGTACGACACGCTCGGCACGTACGAGTACCTCGACGAAAACGACGAGGTACAGGAAGTCGAGCTGGTCACCGCCGACCCGTCGGTGTCCACCGATTCCAAGGGGGAGCTGCGGCTGACGACGGTCGCCATCACCCGCGAGGTGGAGCTGGGTCGGGCGATCTACTACTGGTTCGCCGACGACATCGCGGTGGTTCCGCGACAGCTGCATATCCCCGACGGCAAGTCCGACGAGGAGATCGACGCCGAGCAGACCGAGATGTGGACCAGTTCGCAGGCGGCGGCCACGACCGTCGCCCTGCGGGAGCTCGGCTATCCCGTGGACGTCACCGTCTCCTCAGTCGAGTCCGACTCGCCGAGCGCCGGCGAGCTGGAGGACGGCGACGTCGTCGTCTCCGTCGACGGCGAGGAGGTCACCTCGCAGCAGCTGCTCGCCGATCACGTCCAGGAGCTGCCCGTCGACGCGGAGCTGGCGCTCAAAGTGCGGCGCGACGGCGAGGAAGTCGACGCCACGGCGCGCGTGATCGAGGCCGAGGACGGCGTGAAGGGGCTGTCGGGCGTCCAAGTCGAGCCGGTGCAGGAAGACCCGTACGACTTCGAGATCACCGACGAGGGGCTCAATGTGGGCGGTCCTTCGGCGGGAGTCGTCTTCGCCCTGGCGATGATCGACCGGGTCAGCGAGGAGGATCTGACCGGCGGCGAAGTCATCGCGGGCACCGGCACCATCGACGAAGAGGGAGTCGTCGGACCGATCGGCGGGATCGAGCAGAAGGTCGTCGGCGCCCACGCCGACGGGGCGGAGTTCTTCCTTACACCCGAGGAGAACTGCGCGGCTGCCGCCGCGAACGCGCCGGACGGGCTTACCCTGGTCAAAATCAGCTCTGTGGACGATGCGCTGCAGGGGCTCGAGACCCTGCGCGACGGCGGGCGCCCGCAGACCTGCTAGACATGACTCAATATCCGAGATCACAATAATCGAGGAGCCACCGTGGCGACACGGACACCCATGCCGCGGATCAACCGTCGCGGCCGTTACGTTATCGGCCTGTTGGCCGCCGTCATCGCTTTGTTGACGCTCGGTGGCTGGCTGGTAGGCCTTTATACCGAATACCTGTGGTACCAGTCCGTCGACTACGCCGGCGTTTTCAAAACGATGCTGTGGTCGCGCGTAGGCCTGTTCGCCGGAGTCGGCGCCCTGATGGCGGTGTGGGTCGCGGCGAACCTGTACGTCGCGTTCAAATTCCGACCCGACACCGTGCCGCACACGCCCGAGCAGCAGAGCATGGAGCGCTACCGCAGCGTGATCGAGCCCAAGGTCGGTCTGTGGATCGCCGGCGCCGCGGTGCTCGTCGGCATCTTCGGCGGCGTCTCGGCCTCGGGTCGATGGCAGGAATGGCTGCTGTTCTCCAACGCCAAGGACTTCGGGCACAAAGACCCCGTGTTCAACATGGACGCGGGCTTCTACGTCTTCAAGCTGCCCTTCTACGAATACCTGGTGGGCCTGGGCTTCGCCCTGGTGGTGGTGGGAGTCATCGCCGCGATGGGCGCCCACTACCTGTACGGCGCGCTGCGCATGTCGGGCCGCGGGGACAGGATCACCGCGGCCGCCCGCTGGCACCTTTCGATTCTGATCGGGCTCTTCATTCTGCTCAAGGGCGTGGCGTACTACTTGGACCGCTTCGCGCTGACGCTAGAGGAAAACCACATCGGACTGACCGGCGGCGGCCACACCGAGATCTCGGCGCTGTTGCCGGCCAAGGAGATCCTGATATTCGTCACGGTGCTCGCCGCCGTGGCGGTCGTGGTCTTCTCCAACGCCTTCGCGCGCACCCTTGTGGTGCCGGGCATGGCAATCGGCCTCGTCGTGGTGTCGGCTATCGCGCTTGGCGGCGTCTACCCCATGGTGGTTCGCGAGGTCTCCGTCAGCCCGAACGTGCCGGACAAAGAAGGCCAGTACGTCCAGAACACCATCGACGGCACGATGTACGCCTTCGACGTCGGCGACATCGACGAGAACACCTACTCGTACGGGGCCAGCCCCAACGCCGACCCCAACCAGCTCACCAGCGAGGACAACAAGGCCGCCACGGTCGACTACACCCGGTTGATGGACCCGGCGATCGTCTCCGACGCCTTCACTCAGAAGCAGCAGGCGCGCGGTTTCCACGCGTTCAACGAGAAGCTGGACGTCGACCGCTACACCGACGAGGACGGCAACACCCAGGACTATGTCGTCGGGGTCAGGGAACTGGACCTCGACCGGTTCGAAGACGCCGACGACTGGGTGATCAGCCACAACGTCTACACCCACGGCTACGGCTTCGTCGGCGCGCCGACCAACCAGGTCTGTCAGGACGGCCCGTTCTTCGAGTCCGGGTCTCTGCTGGATCTGGAGGAGACCGACGAGAGCGAACTCGAGGACATCGAGGGCGACGAGGGCCAGATCGGAGAAGGCGACACCGAGGAGGAAAGTGAGACCTGTCGGTCTAACTCGGACTTCGTCGAGATCGACCGTCCGCAGATCTACTACGGCGAGCTCAACGACGACTACGCCATCGTCGGCAGTCCCGAGGGCGAGTCGCCCCGCGAGTACGACCGTCCCGCCGGCGGCACCACCACCGACGAGGGCGAGGAAGCCGAGGGCGAGGACGAGCAAGTCGAGGGCGAGGACGTCTACGTGACGTACGAGGGCTCCGGCGGCGTCGACGTCAGCGGCTTCTTCAACCGACTGTGGTACGGCTGGGAGTTCGGCGAGGTCAACTTCCTGCTGTCCGACCAGTTCAACGAGAACTCCAAGCTGCTTTACGACCGCTCGCCGCGCGAGCGCGTCCAGAAGGTCGCGCCGTTCCTGACCGCGGACGCCGATCCCTACCCGACGGTGATCGACGGCAAGATCAAGTGGGTGGTGGACGCGTACACCACCACCGACTCCTTCCCGTACTCCAATCAGGTCGACTTGCAGGAGGCGACGAACGACAGCTACACCGGCGCGGGAACCGCTCAGCAGCCCAGCGAGTCCATCAACTACATGCGCAACTCGGTGAAGGCCGTTGTGGACGCGTACGACGGCTCGGTGGACCTGTACCGGTTCGGCGAGCCCGACCCGATGCTCGAAGTGTGGAACGAGGCGTTCGGCGGAGTCGTCAAGCCCGAAAGCGAGATGCCCGAGGACTTGGTGGATCACCTGCGCTACCCGAACGACCAGTTCAAGGTGCAGCGGGACCTGCTCGAGCGCTTCCACGTCACCGACGCGCGCACGTTCATCGACGGCAGCGAGTACTGGGACTCCCCCGAGGATCCGACGCAGGACGGCGTGAACCTGTCGCCGTATTACGTGCTCGCCCAGTTCCCGGAGCAGGAGCAGCCGAATTTCCAGCTGACTTCGACGTTCACGCCGCGAGAACGCGACAACGTGCTGTCGGGGATGATGACCGGGCATTACGAAGAGGTCGAAGAGGACGGCGAGACGGTCCTGAGACCTTCGCTTTCAATGTACGAGTTGACGAGCACCAACATCGTGTCCACGCATCAAGTGCATCAGGACATCACGTCGACGCCGGAAGTGACAGAACGGCTCAAGCTCTACGACCAACCCGGAACCGAGGTGGTGTGGGGCAACCTGCTGGCCTTGCCGGTGGGCGACGGCGTCATGTACGTCGAGCCGATGTACCTGAAGAGACAGGGTTCCGAAGGCGGCGCCGCCTTGCCGCTGCTGCGGCACGTAGCGGTGGCCTACGGCGGCCACATCGCCTTTGAGGACAGTTTCCAGGAGTCGGTCGCGGCGGTCGTCGCGCAGTACACCGGCTCCGGAGACGAGGAACCCGACGAGGGCGAAGGAGATCAGGAAGGCGAGGAAGGCGAAGGCGAGGATCAAGCCGAGGTCTCGCCTGAGATGCAGGAAGCCCTCGACGACATCGACAAGGCCGTCGTGGCGCTGGACAAGGCCATGCAGGACGGCGACATGGCGGCCTATGGCGAGGCGTTGCAGCAGTTGAGCGACGCCATGGACAAGTACGAGAAGGCCAAGGAGTAACCGCCGGCAAACATCAGCGGCGCCTCCGCGACGGACATCATCTGACGTC
>JBOGDN010000206.1:0-11652 GCA_050742995.1 Stackebrandtia sp.
GGTCGTAGCGTCCCGGAGGCGTGATCCAGCCGTGCGCGTCGGCGTCCCAGATCTGCAGGCGGCGAGCGTCGACGCGGATCCGCGCGGTCGTCTCGTCGCCGGGGTCGGCCTCGACGACACCGAAGCCGGCGAGCCAGCGGACCGGCCGCTCCGGGCCGTCGCCGCTGAACTCGGCGTAGACCTGGACGACCTCGCTGCCGCGGCGCGGTCCGGTGTTGCGCACCGCGACGTCGACGAGCACCTGCTCGCCGTCGTCGACGACGGCCGCGGACAGGTAGTCCCAGTCGGTCCAGCCCAGCCCGTGCCCGAACGGCGCGGCCGGGGCGACGCCGTGCTTTAGGTACGAGCGGTATCCGATGTGGATTCCTTCTTCGTAGTCCACGACGCCCTCGACCGGGATGGCGTGCGGCGTCGGCACGTCCTCGGCCCGGGCCGGAAGCGTCCACGGCAACCGTCCGCTCGGCTCGGTCTTGCCGAAAAGGACGTCGGCGAGCGCGTGTCCGCATTCCTGCCCCGGGAACCAGGACCACACCACCGTGCTCACTTCGTCAAGCCACGGGAGCAGCACCGGGGCGCCGGCATTGACGACCACAATGGTGTTCGGGTTGGTCTGCTGTACGCGACGCACCAGCTCGTCCTGGCGGCCCGGCAGCGCCAGCGAGACGCGGTCGAAGCCTTCCGACTCGATCTCGTTGCTGGTGCCGACCACGACGACGGCCACGTCGGCCTTGCGCGCGGCCGCCTCGGCCGCGGCGATCTCGTCGTCCACGCTCGGGCCGGGCACGGCGTGACGCAGGACGGCGCGGACGAAGCGGCCCCAGCCGTGGGACTCCACGATCTGCAGCTCGGCGACCAGGTACACGTCGCGCGGCGAGTCGATCTCCACTTCGACCGGATGGTCCTGCGAGGGCGGGGCGTTGACGCTGGAGTCGAGCACGACGTCGTCGGCGGCGGTCTTGTCGCCGACGGCGACGACCTGGCCGTCGACGAGGATTCGGTGCACGCCGACCGTGCCCACTCCGAGGTAGTGGGTGCCCGGCTCGTGCAGCCGGATCCGGGTAGACACGCGGGCGACGGCGACGTCGTCGGGCACGTCTCGCAGCCAGCCGCGCCAGCCGAACTCGTGCCAGGAGCGCAGCGTGACGCCGGAGGCGTCGAGGTAGTCGATCCGCAGGCCGGGCGTCTCGTCGACGGGGTCGACGGCCTGCAGGCCGAGGTCAAGCGTTGGCAGGTGGGGGGGAGCGTAGCCGCCGCGGCGCACCGAGACCACGGCGCCGGAGGGCAGCGCCGCGCGCAGTCCCTGTTCGGGGGTGATCACGTGCTCGGGGTTGACGTGGGCGCTGCCGCCGCCTTGGAAGAACGCGTCGACGGCGTTGTGGCCGATCAAGGCCACCCACTTGGTCTGCCGCGGGTCCAACGGCAGCTGGCGCGCGTCGTCCTTGACGACCGTGCAGGCCCGCGCCGCCACGTGACGCAGCAGCGTCGGGGCGTCCTCGGCGGGAGTCGGCGTCGGGCTTTCGGCGAACGCGCCCACGCGGTGCGCCAGTCGCAGGATGCGGCCGACCTTGTCGTCGATGTCCTCCTCGGGCACCTCGCCGCGCTGCACCGCCTTGAGCAGGGCGTCCTCCCAGGGGCCGCCCGGGCCGGGCATCACCAGGTCGAGGCCGGCGTTGGCCGAGGCGGCGGTGGAGTTGGCGGCGGTCCAGTCGCTCATGACCACGCCGTCGAACCCCCACTCCTCCTTGAGCAGATCGTGCAGCAGCCGGCGGTGCTCGGTGGCGGCGCCGGCCTCCACGCCGTCGTCGAGCCCGTTGTACGCGGCCATGACCGTCCACACCCCCGCGTCGCGGACCATGGCTTCGAAGGGCGCCAGGTAGACCTCGCGCAGCGTCCTGGGGTCGATGCGCGCGATGTACTCGGTGCGGGCGGTTTCGGAGTCGTTGGCGACGAAGTGCTTGGCGCAGGCGCCCACTCCGCGTTCCTGCATGGCCTTGACCAGCGTCGCCGACAGCGCGCCCGACAGGGTCGGGTCCTCCGAAAAGCATTCGAAGTGCCGGCCGCCCACCGGCGTACGCTGCAGATTCGCCACCGGCGCCAGCACGACGTCCACATTGTGGCTGCGGGCTTCGGCGGCGAAGAGCGCGCCGAGCCGCTCGGCGAGGTCGAGGTCCCACGTGGCCGCGAGCGCGGAGGGGGAGGGGAAGGAAGCGCCGGTCTCCTCGGGAGAGTCGGTGACGCCGCGGACCCCCGCCGGTCCGTCGCCGAGGGCGAGCGGACGCAGGCCCGCGTCGGGCAGCGGGTGCAGCGTCCACGATCCCGACCCGGTCAGCAGCCGGACCTTGTCGGCCAGGGTGAGTGCGGCGAGCTTGGTCGCTACGGCGGCTTCGACCGCGGCTGCGGCGTTGTCGTTGTGGTGATCGCTCACGGCGAGTTCTCCTAGCGATTGGCGGGTCGGGCGGACCGCGGTGGGAGGACAGCTGCGGCTGCCCTCCCACCGCGGGTGATTCATCGGGTGGTCCACGGCTCTTTCTTCATCGGCGGCTTCGCCTATCCGTCCCAGGCCTCGACGCGCACGTAGTCGACGGTCATAGTCTGGGGGAATTCGGTGGTGTCGTCGGGAGGTCCAGGCCATTCGCCGCCGACGGCGACGTTCATGATCATGAAGAAGGCCTGGTCGTCGAACGGCCACGGGTTTCCGCCCGCGTCGTCGACCGTCTTGGTGTGGTACTGCTGCCCGTCCACCGACCAGCTGACCGCGCCGGGGGACCAGTCGACCGCGAAGACGTGGAAGTCGTCGGCGAAGACGCCTCCGTCGGGCAGGGTGTAGGAGTCGGTCAGGGGGTTGCCTCCGGAGTAGCCGGGGCCGTGCAGGCTGCCGTGGACGGTGCTCGGCTCGTGCCCGACGTTTTCCAGGATGTCGATCTCGCCGCAGTCGGGCCAGGAGACGCCGTCGAAGAAGCTCTCGCCGAGCATCCAAAACGCCGGCCACATGCCTTGGCCGCGCGTGACCTGGACGCGCGCCTCGAAGTGCCCGTACCCCTGCGTAAACGTCGTGGCGGTGTTCAGCCTCGCCGAGGTGTACTCGCACGTGCCGTACCAGCACTGCAGGTTGTCGGGGTTTTCGTTGCGGGCGGTGATGTTCAGGTTGCCGTTGCCGTCAAGGGAGGCGTTGTCGGTGCTGTCGGTGTAGTACTGCAGCTCGCCGTTGCCTCCGCCGTCGCCGTTGACCTCGTGGGTCCACTTGGAGGAGTCGGGAGGGCTGCCTGCGGCTCCGTCGAACTCGTCGGACCAGGTGTCCTCGTTGGTCTTCGGCTCGTCGGCGTCGGCGGAGGCCTCGGATGAGGCGAACCAGGCCGTCGCGGCCGTCGCCGTCAGCGCCAGCGCGGCCAGCGCCGCGACGGCTCTTCGTCTTGGCGGTTTGTAAACGCGTGTGTTCATCAGCGGTTCCTTTGAACTTTCGGGCGGCTCATCCGGCGTGCACTGTGAGTCGGCGGGGGTTGCCGTCGTTGGCGTATCCGGACTCGTCGGGGGCGTCGTCGGGCCGCACGTCGTCGTAGGGGAAGGCGTACCCGATGGGGGAGTTGGCGTGGACGATTCGCGACCAGTGATTGGTGATCTCGGTTTGGTAGTAGTCGTCGGCGCCGGCGCCGTTCGGTTGCTCTTCGAAGTCGAGAATCGTGCTGCGGTTGAACGCCGCCGCGATCCGGGCGAGCATGCCCTTCTTCTCGTCGGAGTCGTCCGGGTTGTTGGCGAACGGCCCCGAGTTGCAGGTGAAGATGTCGACGGAGACGGGTTTGGGGAACGTCGACCCGTCGTCGAAGGTCAGGACGTCGCCGGAGACGCGTCCGACGAACTCTCCGCGGCCGCCCTGGATGTCGACGTAGAGGTCGGTGTCGGCGTACTTCTGCCACACCTCGCCCACATACGGGTCCCAGTAGCCGTCGAAGAGCGACTCGGAGAGGTTTTGCGGCGAGACGCACCGCAGCACCCCGCCGCCGTCGCCGGACAGGACCAGCTGGTCCCACGGCCGTCCGTCGGCGCCGGCCTGTGCGGCGAGGTCGGAGGCGATGGCCTCCACGGCGCCGTCGGGCAGCGCGTCGACTGTTTTGGTCTCGTCGCCTTCGAGCGTGAGCCCGAGGGGAAGCGCCGTGACCAGGTCGACGTAGCTGATGTTCACGTACAGCTGGGTGTCGTTGAACGTGAACTCGCACCACGAGAAGGTCTTGTGGTAATTGGGGTCTTCGGCGACGGTGTAGGACGGTTCGACGAGTGCCGGGCCGGGGTTGACGAAGAATTCGAGTTTGTCGTCGGAGACGAAGTAGATGCGCGCGCCGAACATGCGAGGCAGGGTCAGCACTGTGGACGACTCCACCGGGATGGAGCAGTCTTCGGGAATCGGAGTGACCGGGTCGGAGACGTCCTCGAGGTAGTAGACGCTGCTGTCGGCCTTGAGGAGCATCCACTTTTCGGTGCCGAACTCCCGTCCGGTGACGTAGGCGTTGAGGACGCCGGAGCCCCGGTTTTCCAGGGCGAGTTCGCAGGTTTCCGGGGCCGCGTACGCGGCCGGAGTCAGCGACCTGACCCACCAGGGCGCGGTGGCCGCGGCGACGCCTGCGACAGTTGCTTGAGCGAGAACGGATCTGCGGGAAACCATCTAAACCTCCAGATGGCTCGGGGACTTGCGGTCGATCGCGGGAGGCGACGGGGGGTGTGTGGAGGGGTTCATCGCGATGAGGTTTGCGTCACGCTAGCACACTTACTTACAAGACGGTAAGTGTTCTGACTCTTAAATTTTCCCCGCCCGACATCCTTCGGAAACGTGACGCCCGTCGGCTTCGTCATGCCGCCTTTTCCTCCCGCCGCGACCGGCGCATATCGTCGAACGAGAACGGCGAAAGGAGGCCGGCATGCCCGTGATCGGAGTGCTCGCGCTGCAAGGCGACGTCGCCGAGCACCTGGCGGCGCTTGACCGCCTTGACACGCCGGCGCGCACGGTGCGCCGCGCCGACGAGCTGGCCGAGGTCGACGCGCTGATCATCCCCGGCGGCGAGTCCACCACGATGAGCAAGCTGCTGACCGCCTTCGACCTGCTCGAGCCGCTGCGCAAGCGGCTGTCATGCGGCATGCCCGCCTACGGCTCCTGCGCCGGCATGATCATGCTCGCCAGCGAGGTGCTCGACGGCCGCGACGACCAGGAGACCCTCGGCGGCATCGACATGACGGTGCGGCGCAACGCCTTCGGACGTCAGGTCGACTCCTTTGAAACCGACGTGACCCTGGAAGGCGTCGACGGCGGCCCGTTCCACACGGTCTTCATCCGCGCGCCGTGGGCGGAGCGGGTGGGCCCGGGCGTCGAAGTCCTCGGCCGGATCAGCGGCGGCCCCGCGGACGGTAAGATCGTCGCGGTGCGCTCCGGGCACGTCATGGCCACCGCATTCCACCCTGAGGAGACGGGGGACTTGCGGATCCACCGGGCATTCGCAGAGCTGGTCCGCGCCGCGGCGGACTGAAGACCCACGAGTCGAGAAAGAGGATTGATGAGCGGCCACTCCAAATGGGCGACCACCAAGCATAAGAAGGCCGTCGTCGACGCCAAGCGCGGCAAGCTGTTCGCCAAGCTCATCAAGAACGTGGAGGTGGCGGCCCGCACCGGCGGCGGCGACCTCGACGCCAACCCGACGCTGTATGACGCCGTCCAAAAGGCGAAGAAGAACTCCGTTCCCAACGACAACATCGACCGCGCCGTCAAACGCGGATCCGGCGCCGACGGCAGCGGCGTCGACTACCAGACCATCATGTACGAAGGCTATGCCCCCGGCGGCGTCGCCGTGCTCATCGAGTGCCTCACCGACAACCGCAACCGAGCCGCCGCCGAGGTGCGCACCGCGCTGACCCGCAACGGCGGCTCGCTGGCCGACCCGGGCAGCGTCGCCTACAACTTCACCCGCAAAGGCGTCGTGATCGTCCCCAAGGCCGAAGGCGCCAGCGAAGACGACGTGCTCATGGCCGTGCTCGACGCCGGCGCCGAGGAAGTCAACGACCTCGGCGAATCCTTCGAAATCGTCAGCGAAGCCACCGACCTGGTCCCGGTGCGCACCGCCCTGCAAGAAGCCGGCCACGACTACGAGTCGGCCGAAGCCAGCTTCGTGCCCAGCGTCGAAGTCCCCGTCGACGCCGACGGCGCCCGCAAGGTCTTCAAAGTCATCGACGCCCTAGAAGACTCCGACGACGTCCAAAACGTCTGGAGCAATGTGGATGTCTCTGACGACGTGATGGCCGCACTCGACGGCGAGGACGAATAGCCGTCGTAGCGGCCGCGTAGCCGCCCTGGAACCGCTGACGACGGCTGCCGGGTTACTTCACGCGGATAGTTGGATCTTGTTGTCGGATGTGTCGAGCCAGAGGTGTTGTTCGCCGCTGATTGTGGCGGTGATGCCGAAGCGGTCGACGGCGGGTTGTCCTAGGCGGTTCCAGGTATTCCAGGCGGTTTCGACCGAGGTCCATAGCGTTCCGGGTCCGCCGTGTTGGACGGGGTAGGCGTCTGCGCTGTTTTGGGTTGGCCCGGCGGCGGCCCATGCGCCGTTTGTGGTGGTGAGGAAGGCTCCCTGGGTGTTGTCGGGGAGCGTGGCGCCGATGGGTTGGATGTCGGGGGCGGCGTGTTGCAGCAGGAGTCGGAAGCTGGGTTCGTCGAAGAACGCCGCTAGAGGGATGCGTCCTGTGGTCGTGGCGGGGTTGGTCATGTCCAAGACGCTGTCGCAGTTCTCGCCGTAGCGGAGCGGGTTGTCTGCTGTGGGTCGCAGCCACATGAAGTGTCCGGGTTGGGGCAGCAGTTTCCCGGTGACCTCATAGTCAGAGGTTTTACGGAGTTTGACGAGCGTGGAGACCAGTTCTCCGCGTATGTCGGCGACGATGACGCCGTTGTCGGCGAGTTGGGCGATCCAGGCCGGCGGGATGGAGTCGACGGCGCATGTGCCGATGATGTGCGTGTACGGTGCGGTCAAGGGCATGCCTTCCGCGCCGTCGCCAGCTGCCGGCGTCGGGTTCCGGCCGAGTCGGGCTAGGCGTTGGCGGGCGGCGTCGACGAGGGCGGGGTCGATGTCGATGCTGAACACGTTGCCGTCGCCGAGTCGGTGTGACAGGAGGGCGGCGTTGTACCCGGTGCCGGCGCCGATCTCCAGGATCCGCACGTTCGTGTCGACGTCGAGGAGTTCGAGCATGCGCGCCATGAGGCTGGGTCTCGTGGAGGAGCTGGCGGGCCAGGCGAGGTCGACGGCGGGAAGGGCGATCGTCTGGGTGACCAACGACGTGTCGCTGTAGACGGCTTCCAGCCATTGCTCGCGCATAGCTTCGTCTGAGCCGTCGACGAGGTGGTCCTCGTCGTCGTAGTAGGCGGGGACGAACACGTGTCGGGGAGTTTCTTCGAACGCGGTCCGCCAGGCGCGCGACAGGTCTGTCTGTTCGGCGATGGCTGCGGCGAGTTCGCGCGCTCGCGGCTTCCATTGCGATTCGGGAACGTTGACAGCGTGGTTCATGTGGTTGCTCCTGTCGCGAGCAGGTCGGCGAGTGCGGCGGCGATGGGCGTGCCGGTTTCTTCTTCCAGCCACAGCCACTGTCCGCCGGGATTGCATTCGAGGAACACCCAGTCGCCGTCTGGCGTGACGGCGAAGTCGAAGGCGCCGAAGGACAAGCACATATAGTCCATGAACTCGGCGACGCCTTCGGCGACGGGCATGGGCGTGTCGACGACTTCGTACGACAGTGAGGCGTAGTCGGATCGCCAGTCGACGTGGGCGGCCTCAGAGCTTGCTTGGATGGCTACGGCGAACAGCCGTCGTCCTATGGCGGTGAGACGTACTTCGTAGTCTTTGGGCACCCATGCTTGGACCATGTGCGCGGTGACGGCGAACTGGTCGGGGTCGATGTCGCTCGGGTCGATGCGCGTTGTCCAGGTCATCATCGCCTCGCCGTTTTCGGACAACAAGGATGCGCCCATTTCCTTGCACACCACGTCCTTGCCGATGCGGGCGGCGAATGCTTTCACTTCGTCGGCGTCGTTGGTGATGATCGTGTCGGGAACGGCGAGACCGCTTCGGCCAGCGGTTTGAAGCTGGAGCGGCTTGTACTCGGCGGCTCCGGCGCGGTGGGGGTGGTTCACCCACAGCACGTCAAGGCTGGCGAGGAGCCCTCCGACAGCCAGCCGCGCTTCGCCTGCGGCCACGACTTGATCGGCTTGGGAGAGTTCGTCGGGAAGCCGGAACCGCGTGGGCCTGCGGTAATACACCGACCGCACCACAGACAGATCGACCGTGCCGGTGTCGTTGTGGAAGCGGGTCGACCACGACGACTCATCGGTAAGCAGCTGCGCCGTCAGGTTCTGCTTCAGCGGGAAGTCGCCGGGGTCGATGCTGGCGACGCGCGTGCCGCGCTGGGCGAGTTGTTTGATGACGGCGTCGGCGGTGGAGTCTTCGTCTCCGGTGAGCACCAGCACGGTTCCGGCGTCGTTCACGAGTCCTGCCCCCGATCGTGAAGACGGTCGGGGACAACCCTGCCGTCATGCGACCGCTCGGTCTCCTTGGCGGTGGCCGGGCTGGTGTCGGGAGTGTCGTGCCTTTTCATCGTCGGCGGTGTCGGCACCGCCAACGTGGCTACGAACGGCCGCAGCGGGCCGGGCGTGTGTTCCATGGCGTACACCACGCCGCCCGGCTCGCCCAACGCGAACAGCTCGGTGTGCCCGAACAACGGCTTGACCGCAGCTGAAGCGGGTTGTGTAGGTTTCACGGTTTCCTCCATGTGACTAGAGCGATCGATGAGCTTTCAGGAGAGTCGTCGTCTGCCTGGTAGACGGCGACAACGGCGGCGATCGCGTATGTGCCGTCGGGAAGGCGGATGTCCCATTGGCATGCCATGTCGCCGTGTGCGAGGTCTCGGCGTGCGGCGCGGAAGTCGGCCTCGACATCGACCACACGGTGTGGCTGGTGTCGGCGCACGTAGCCAGCCAAGTGCCGCATCTGCTCCCACAGCCACGCCAGCGCCGTGTCTTCATCGGCGTATGCGGCCCAGCGCAGTGTGTCTGGTTTGAACAGCCAGCCTCGCGGCTCCAGCGGCGGGATCGACTCGCCCGGGTCGCGGCGGGCTGTCGTATCGCGTAGCGTCGCGTATCCGCCGTGCCAGTAGAAACACTGGTAGACAGCGCCGCTCATGGTTGGTACCTCGACGTGACCTGCACGGGACGTGGGTCGGCCGTCTGTTGCTCGCTGTCGTCGGCGAGTACGGCGCGGCGGTAGACGGCCATGGCTTTGGCCACGATGAGCTCGGCCAAGGGCGAGTGCGGCAGCACCCACCGCGTGCTTGACGGCGCGAACACCAGGCACGGGGTGGAGCCAGAACTCCAGCGCACCGTTCCCAACGATTCCTCGTTGCCGGTCGCGGTAATCAATGTCAGCCACAGGGCTTCCTCGCTGTGGCGGTAGACCGCGATCCAATGACGGGCAACGGTGAAAGCACCGAGTGCCCGCTTCGACGGAATGTTCGTCGTGGCGATCACGGTTCTGCCCTCACAAGTTCGCTGTGGCCTCGTCCGGTTATCGACGCGGGGGCGTCCCGGACCACCCACCTATCCGGGACGCCCCCACATCGGTGATGCGGACGCGCGGATCGACAGCCGGTGATGTGCCGTTCTGTGATCAACTCGTCCATGCCTGTAGCCTTGCTCAAGGCACGTGGTTTGTGGAAGAACCTGAAGCCGACAGCCCTTTCTGTCGGCTTCGCGCGCAAGACTGGGAGGTGGAGCGTGCCGTATCCGCTGAAGCCGCTAGACCCTTCCAAAAGCCCGCGCGACTGGTTCGGCGCCGAGCTGCGCCACTGGCGTCAAACACGGAGGCTGACGCAAACCCAACTGGGCGAACAAGTCCACGCCTCCGGCGACCTCATCGGAAAGATCGAAAAAGCGCAACGCACCTGCCCGCAACACCTGGCGGTCGCATTGGACGACGCACTCGAAACCGGCGGCGTGTTCGCCCGCGCCCGGCGGCTCGTCGCCGCTGAAACCGACAACCGCGGCACGCAAGCCGACAACCGCACCGACGACGCGACAACTCCGGCATTGGGACGCATGCTGGAGTCCTCGCCGTTTTCCGTCGAAGGATTCCCTCCGCCCATGGATCGTCGTCAGTTCCTCGCCGCCGGCTCAGGCTGGGCGGCGTTGTTGGCCGTCGACTCCGGCGGGCCAAAAACTAGAATCGTCAAGCAAGGCGCCCCGGCGTTGGCCGACCTGGCTCGCGCCGTGATCTCCTACGAGCTGCCACGTTCAACAAACGAAGCGTCGACCAACAGCCTTCCCGCGCAGGTCGCCGCGATCAAACGCGGATACCAAGCATGCCGTTACCGCGACGTCGTCGCGCGGCTTCCCCCACTCCTTGCCGACCTTCGCGGCTTCGTCGCATCCTGCACCGGCGCGCAGCGGCAACACGCACACACGTTGACCGCCGACGCCTGCCAAGTCGCCGCCAGCGTCCTCCTCAAACACGACGAAACCTCGCTGGCCGCCGTAGCCGCCGACCGCAGCATGTCCGCAGCCTCCCGCAGCGAAGATCCAGTCATGGCCGGCTCGGCGGCCAGGTCAGTCGTCCACACCCTCGCACGCGCCGGCCACCACGACGGCGCGGCCGCCTTCGCCGCCTCCCAAGCCGGGCGTCTCGACGGCTGCGAATCCACCCCGGCGGTGCGCTCAGTGCAAGGAGCGCTGCTGCTTCGCGGCGCCGCAGCCGCCGCCCAAGCCGGCGACCGAGACAACGCCGCGAGAATGCTCGACGCCGCCGCCGAAGCGGCGGCTCATCTGTTCTACGGCGACAACCACCGCTGGACCGGATTCGACGGCGTCAACGTCAACCTGCACCGAGTCCACACAGCAGTGACACTCGGGGACGCCGGACACGCCGTCGCCCTCGCCCGCCGCATCGACGTCGACACCGTCAAACTCGTCGAACGCCGCGCCTGCCTGGCCATCGACGTGGCCGTCGCATACGCCCAATGGGGCAAGCACGACAAAGCCCTCGACGCACTGCACCTAGCCGAAACCACCGCTCCCGAAGAGACCCGCACCCGCTCAGCAGTGCGCAACGTCGTCAACGTCATCGCCCAAGCAGGGCCGCCCTCACTGCGCCCCCACGTGCGCGCCTTCGCCGCACGCCTGACGGAGCCGGCATGACCCAACCCGACAAGAAGGTCATGTACATCATGGTGTGCGCCGCCGGACCCGCCGCAGACGCCGGCCGCCTTGTCGACATCGCCAGCCACAACGGCTGGGACTGCCACGTGCTCACCACCCCAGCCGCCGCGGACTTCCTCGACACAGCCGCACTCGAACACCAAACCGGCCACCCCGTCCGCACTACCCACCGCGCGCCCGGCGAGCCCCGCAGCAACCGCCCCCGCGCCGACGTCGTCGTCATCGCCCCGGCCACCTACAACACCGTCAACAAACTCGCCGCCGGAATCAGCGACAACTACGCCCTCGACATCGTCAACGAATGCCTCGGCGCAGGCGTCCCCACCGTGATCCTCCCCTTCGTCAACACCGCCCTAGCCGCCCGCACCCCCTACCAACGCGCCCTAACCGCCCTGCGCGACGAAGGAATCCACATCATCCCCAAC
>JBOGDN010000207.1:0-2275 GCA_050742995.1 Stackebrandtia sp.
AGACGACGCTTTTACGCGCGCTTCACAAACCGAGCAGCCGCGCCAGCAGGTACGCCTCGGTGCCGGCGAGACCCGTCGAACAGAACAGCGCCCCGGGACGGCGCGAAACCTCGCCCGCCAAAACCGCGCCAAGCGAGACGACGCGTTCGGCATGGGAGGTGTCGCGCAGCACGAACGGCGGGTCGTAGGCACGCAGCTGCTGCGGCGAGTCGGTGGCGATCAGCTCGGATCGTTCGGCGAGCGACACGTCGAACTCGGCGCGGCCGACCTGCTTGGGACCCATGGTCGTGACGAAGGCGTGCGGCGCGATCGCCGCCGTGTCCACGACCGGCGTCCGGCTGTTCGTGGCGAGCACCGCTATGTCCACGTCAGACACGGCGCTTTCGGCGGAGTCGACGGCGACCACGTCGATGCCGTTGCCCTCGGCCGCGTTGGCCGCGAACCGGCCGCGGCGCTCGGGGTCGCGGCTGTAGACCTTGACCCGCGTCAGCTTTCGGACGGCGCATATCGCCCACAGCTGCATCCACGCCTGCGGCCCCGTGCCGATCAGCCCCATCGTGCGGGCTTCGGGCGCGGCCAGAGCGTCGGCGGCCACGCCGCCGATCGCGCCGGTGCGCATCTGGCCGAGGAACGCGCCGACGGCGACGCCCGCCAGCTTGCCGGTGGCGTCGTCGTGGACCGCGGTGATCTGGTCGCCGGAGGAGACGGGACGGGTGTCGTAGGAACGGAAGCCGTACCACCGTCCGGGCAGCCTGCCCGCGGTGTACGCGAACCGGCCGTCGCCGAGTTCGGCGTGCACGCGGGGAGGCGCGACGAGTTCGCCGCGGTGGAAGGCGAGGATCGCCTCCCGGCAGGCGTCCACCGCGAACTCGGCGTCGACGCGATCGCCGACGTCGGCGTCGGTGAGAAACGGGACGGGTGCGTTCATGAACGCGAGCCTACGACGCGGCCGCGACGACGACGGGCCGAACGCGGCGGCGGTCCGCTAGACGGGATCTAGCGGGGGCCTGCGGCGGCCTGGCGCCTCACGGGTAGGGGAGCGACTGAGAGGAGGCCCGATGTCCCACAGCGAAGCCGGCGACCGGCTGCGCGTCGCGGTGATCGTCGGCAGCACCCGGCAGGGTCGCGTCGGCGAGGCCGTCGGCGGCTGGTTCGCCGACCACGCGAAGCAGCGCGACGACATCGCCGTCGACGTCGTCGACCTCGCCGACTTCGCGTTCCCGGACCGCTATCCGGCGCGGGCGACGCCGCAGACCGCGAAGTTCGCCGCCGCGGTCGACCGCGCCGACGCGTTCGTCGTGATCACCCCCGAGTACAACCGCAGCTTCCCGGCGTCGCTGAAGCAGGCCATCGACTACGCCTACGACGAGTGGCACGCCAAACCCGTCTGCTTCGTCTCCTACGGCTGCCGCTCAAGCGGCATGTACGCCGTGGAGCAGCTGCGCGTGGTCTTCACCGAGCTGCACGCGGTCACGATGCGCGACACCGTCAGCTTCGACCTGCTCGACGACGGCGTCGACGATCGGGGGCGTCCCCGCGACGCCGACGGACCGCTGCGGGCGGTCGCCCGCGCGCTTGACCAGCTCGTCTGGTGGGGTCGCGCGTTGCGCGTCGCCCGCCGCGCGAGTCCCTATGTGACCTGAATCTCGCCCATAACCGAAAACCGATGAGTTTGTCGTACGCGACCGGTCTTATTCGACATGACCGCTGCTGAGAAAGGAAAACCCATGAGTCGATCCGACGATCTGGCGATCGAAACGTCAGGTCTGGTCAAAGTCTTCGGCAAGATCCACGCCGTCGACGGCGTGGATCTGTCTGTGCCCGCGGGGATTGTGTACGGCGTGCTCGGGCCCAACGGGGCCGGAAAGACCACGGCCGTCAAGGTGCTCGCCACCTTGCTGCGTCCCGACGGCGGCGAGGCCCGAGTGTTCGGCCACGACGTGCTGCGCGAGGCCGACGCTGTGCGCCGCCGCGTCAGCCTCACCGGCCAGTACGCGTCGGTGGACGAAGACCTGACGGGGCTGGAAAACCTGACCCTGTTGGCTCGCCTCGTCGGTCACCGCAAGGCGGCGGCGCGGCAGCGGGGCGGCGACTTGCTCGACGCGTTCGGATTGACCGACGCCGCGGGCAGGCAGGTGAAGAATTACTCCGGCGGCATGCGCCGCCGCCTTGACGTCGCGGCGAGCATCATCAAAACGCCCGACGTGTTGTTCCTCGACGAACCCACCACCGGGCTCGACCCCCGCAGCCGCAACCAGGTCTGGGACATCGTGCG
>JBOGDN010000208.1:0-5851 GCA_050742995.1 Stackebrandtia sp.
GACCGTCACCGTGGCGTGCTCGGCCAGCAGCAAAAGCGCTGCCGGCTTGCCCACCACGATCGACCGACCCACGACCACGACGTGCTTGCCCTTCAGCGGGACTTCCTCGCGGCGCAGAATTTCGGCGACGGCCGCGGCCGTCGCCGGAGCGAAGGTGTCCACACCGGCCACGAGCCGTCCCAGGCTTTCGGGATTGGCGCCGTCGACGTCCTTGGCCGCGGCGATGTGCGCCCCCACTTCGGCCAGGGTCACGCCCTCGGGCAGCGGCGTTTGACAGATGACGCCGTGGACCGACTCGTCGGCCGACAGCTCGTCCAATTTGGCCTTCACCTGTGCGGCGTCGGGCTTGTCGAGCTTTTCCACCTGGCACGCCACTCCGACCTTTGCCGCGGTGCGCTCGATGGACCGCACATACCAGGCGGTCCCCTCGTCGTCGGTGGGAACCACGACCGCGAGGGTGGGCGTCGTGCCCGAGCTGCGCAGCGCCGCGGCGGTGCCGGCGACCTCCTCGGAGATCGCCTTGGCGACGGCACGCCCGTCGATTAGACGCGTCATTTCTCGATCCTCTCAGCCACGGCCACGACGATCTCGTCGGCGTCGTCGATCGCCTTCACATGAGTCGACAGCCGCGCGGCCAGCGCCTCGCGCCTGCCGGCGTCGGCCATCGACGACAGATTGACGTTGACGTTCATCTCGGCCGACCGCAGCGCCGCCCGCGCGGAGTCGGCCGCCACCGCCACGTCGGAAAGCACGTTGACGTTCGCGCCGGCGGCGATCTGCCCGGCAAGGCCGATCACCTCGGCGGCCAGCGCCGCGGTGCGCAGCGGCACGTCGGCCGCGCCCACCAGCGCCTCCTGAATGGCCTGCCGCCGCGCGGCCTTGGCCTCGTCGGTGTCCCTGGCAAGCCCGTAAGCCGCGGCCACGCCCGCGAAGGCCTCGGCGTCGGCCTCGGCCAGCCGCAGCGCCTCGGTGCGCAGCTGAGTCGCCCGCGACAGCACCTTGCGCATCGTGTCCTCGTGTTCGGCATACTTGGGCTTGCCGATGGTCAAATTGCACACCATGGACACCAGCGCCGCGCCGATCGCGGCGTTCATCGCCGCGGCGGCCCCGCCTCCGGGGGCCGACGCCTTCGACGCCAAATCGTCGAGCCAGTCGCTTGTGGTCTGTTCACGCATATGTGGTCCATTCCTGCCGTCGCGTCAGACGACGATATCGTTCGCCGCGCGGTTTCTCGCGTCCGGTGAAACCCCGCTCGCGTTCGCGCGCGAGTTCTACTGAGTTCACGCACGGGCGCGCAGAATCGCTCCTGCGTGCGGGCCGAATCGAGAGGCGTCGCACCGTGGCGCCGGGGGTCCTCGACGCCCGCGAAGCCGTAAGCTTGCCGCGTGAACCAGGAATGGCATCAACTGCGCAACCCCGGACTCGTGCCCGGCAAGCGGGACTCCGCCGCCGAGGCCGCGCACATCGAACGGCTGGGTCTTGACAGCTGGCGCGAGCTGCCCCGCGACCAGCAGCCGCCGTGGCCCGACCCGTGCGAAGCCGAAGAGGTCTACGAAGTCCTCACCTCCGTCCCGCCGATCGTCGCGCCCTACGAAGTCGACGCGCTGCGCGCGCAGCTGGCCGACGTATGCGCCGGCAAGGCGTTCCTGCTGCAAGGCGGCGACTGCGCCGAAACGTTCCTGGACAACACCGAGTCCCACCTGCTGGCCAACGCCCGCACCCTGCTGCAGATGGCCGTCGTGCTCACCTACGGCGCCAGCCTGCCCGTGGTCAAGGTGGGCAGGGTCGCCGGCCAGTACACCAAGCCCCGCTCCAAAGCCCTCGACGCCCTCGGCCTGCCCGTCTACCGCGGCGACATGATCAACTCGCTTGAAGCCACGCCCGAAGCCCGCGTGGCCGACCCGCAGCGCATGATCCGCGCCTACGCCAACGCCGCGGCCGCCATGAACATGCTGCGCGCCTACCTGTCGGGCGGCATCGCCGACCTGCGCGCCGTCCACCACTGGAATCGGACTTTCGTGCGCAACTCCCCGGCGGGAGAACGCTACGAGGCGATCGGCCGCGAGATCGACCGGGCGCTGGCCTTCATGGCCGCCTGCGGCGTCGACGACGACGCCCTGCACAGCGTCACGATGTACGCCAGCCACGAGGCGCTGGCCATCGAATACGACCGGGCGCTGACCCGCGTCGTCCACGACCGCGCCTACGGGCTGTCCGGGCACTTCCTGTGGATCGGGGAGCGCACCCGCCGCCTCGACGGCGCCCACGTGGACTTCATGTCGCGCCTCACCAACCCGATCGGCTGCAAGATCGGGCCGACCACCACCCCCGACTGGGTGCTGGAAGCCTGCGACAAGCTCAACCCCGACAACGTCCCCGGCCGGCTCACGTTCATCACGCGCATGGGCAACCAGAAGATCCGGGAGGTGCTGCCCCCGATCCTGGAGAAGGTGCGCGCCGCGGGACAAAACGTGGTGTGGCAGTGCGACCCGATGCACGGCAACACCCACGAGTCCACCAACGGGTACAAGACGCGGCACTTCGACCGGGTCGTCGACGAGGTGCTCGGCTTCTTCGAAGCGCACCGCGGCGTCGGCACCCACCCCGGCGGAATCCACATCGAGCTGACCGGCGAAGACGTCACCGAATGCCTCGGCGGCGCGCAGGCGCTTGAGGACTCCGACCTGTCGCAGCGCTACGAGACCGCGTGCGACCCGCGGCTGAACACGCAGCAGTCGCTGGAGCTGGCGTTCCTGGTGGCGGAGATGCTGCGGCACTGACACGCCGCCGACGTCGGACGCGCGCATAAGATCGCCGCATGCACGTCGATCTGCGCTCCGACACCGTCACCCGCCCCGGCCCCCAGATGCGTCAGGCCATGGCCGAAGCCGAAGTCGGCGACGACGTCTTCGGCGACGACCCCACCGTCAACGCGCTGCAAGACGAAGTCGCCGCGCTGCTCGGCAAGGAGGCGGCGCTGTTCGTCCCGTCCGGCTCGATGGCCAACGAGATCGCGGTGCAGCTGCTGGTCTCGCCGGGGGAAGAGCTGCTCGCCGACTCCGAGGCCCACGTCGTGGCGCACGAATCCGGCGCCGCGGCGGTCGTCGGCGGCATCACCACCCGCACCTGGCACGCAGACCGCGGACGTCTGGACGTCGACGCGGTGGAGCGGCTCGTCCACCGCGCCGGCTACCCGTCCACGCCCACCCGCGCGATCGCCGTGGAGAACACTCATGGCGCTGCCGGCGGCGTCCCCGTGCCCGTGGAGACGCTGCGGCGGCTGCGCGCCGTCGCCGACGCGCACGGGGTGAAAGTGCACTGCGACGGGGCGCGGCTGTGGCACGCCCACGTCGCGCACGGCGTTCCCCTGCGCGAATACGGCGCGCTGTTCGACACCGTGTCGACGTGCCTGTCCAAGGGCCTCGGCGCACCGGTGGGGTCCCTGGTGGCGTCCACCGCCGACAACATCGCGCGCGCCAGGAGGCTGCGACACCGCATGGGCGGCGCCATGCGTCAAGTCGGGATCCTCGCGGCGGCGGGCAGGTACGCCGTCGCGCACCACGTGGAGCGCCTCGCCGAGGACCACGCCCGCGCGCGGCGGCTGGCCGAGGCGCTGGAGCCCTTCGGCGTCGTCGCCGTCGCCGACGTGCCGACGAACATCGTGATGCTGCGGGTCGGCGAAGCGCGCCGGCTTGTCGAAGCCGCCGCTGAGCAGGGAGTGCTGTCGGCGGCGATGTCGCCCGACGTGCTGCGTCTTGTCACTCACCTAGACGTCGACGACGACGGGATCGACCATGCGATCGAGGTGCTGACGGGGCTGCTGCGGAAGAATGGCACGTCCTGACGCCCACAACGGCGAAAACGAGAGCTCGCCGCACTGGCGGAATTTGACGCCGCCAGGTACGTTAGGCATACCTTGCTTAGGGAAGCCTAACCAGACTGGGAGTTTTCGGTGTACGTGTGCCTCTGCCACCGCGTGTGCGAACGGGAAGTTCGCAGCTGCATCAAGGCGGGCGCGCACACCGAAGACGCCGTGGGCGACGCCTGCGACGCCGGCACCGGATGCGGCACCTGCCGCGAGCGCATCGCCGCCATGATCGAAGCCGAGATGCCCGCCGATCAACTGGCCGCGCGGCTTAGCTAAGCCTGTCCTATTTTAGGCATTCCTGACGCGACGTCCCCTTATTCGAGCTCGTAACCTCGGATCCACAAGATCATTCGTACGAGGGGACTGCCGCAGACATGCAAGGCGACAAACAGGTCATAGAGTTTCTCAACGAGCAGCTGACCGCCGAACTGACCGCCATCAACCAGTACTTCCTGCACGCCAAGATGCAGTCGAACTGGGGCTTCGACAAACTCGCCACACACACCAAGGCCGAGTCGATCGACGAGATGCGGCACGCCGAGATCCTCACCGACCGGATCCTGTTCCTGGAAGGGCTGCCCAACTACCAGAAGCTGTTCGCGCTGCGCGTCGGCCAGACCGTGCCCGAGCAGTTCGCCAGCGACATGCTCATCGAGCAGGAGGCCGTCGACCGGCTGCGTCGCGGCATCGAATACATGCGTTCAGTCGGCGACGTGACCTCGGCGAACATCTTCGAGGACATCCTCAAGGACGAAGAAGAGCACATCGACTACCTCGAGACGCAGATCGAGCTGATCGCCAAGCTGGGGGAGAAGATGTACTTGCAGACCCTCATCTCGCCGCCGTCGGAATAACCGCCCGCACACGGATTTCAGCCGGACGGCGACGCGCGCCGCCCGGCTGAAATCGTCCGGCTACCAAGGCAGGACGTGGTCGACTCCGTCGGTCACGCCGACAAACACGCCGGTGGGGCCGCCGCCGCGCAGCAGCGCCATCTTGACCGGAATCTCCGCTCCCTGAGCCACGGTCAGCACTCCGCGGTGGTCGTTGAGGTCGGTGGCCACGTAGCCGGGGTTGACCGCGTTGACGCGAATCCCCTCGCCGCGCAGCGCATTGGAGTACAGCTTCGTGATCGAGTTCAGCGCGGTCTTGGACGAGCCGTAGGCGAGCATGCCGCGCGAGGCCACCAGGCTGCCCGGGTCGCTCATCAGCTGGAGGGAACCCAGCGGGCTGGAGACGTTGACCACCCGCGGCGCCTGAGAGCGCCGCAGCAGCGGCAGAAACGCCCGCGTCACCGCCACCACCCCGAACACGTTCACCTCATAGGTCCGCCGCATCTGGTCGACGGAGACGTCGGGAACCTCGGTTCCCCACTCGGAGACGACGCCGGCGTTGTTGACCAGCGCGTCCAGCCGTTGCGACTCCTCGGCGACGCGGTCCGCGGCGGCTTGGACCTGCGCGGCGTCGGTCACGTCGAGCAAGACGAACCGCACGTCGCCGCCGTCCTTGGCCAGTTCGGCCGCGGCGGCCTTGCCGCGCGACTCGTCGCGGGCGCCCAGATAGACCGTCATGCCCTCGACCGAGAGCCGCCAGGCGATTTCGCGCCCGATTCCCTTGTTGGCGCCGGTCACCAAGGCGACCTCGCCGGTGTGCGGTCTGATGTTCATCACTCATCCGTCCGTCAGAACAATCGATCGCCTTAACTGCACCAGCGAGGAGGCGGAAGCGGAAGGACCAGTTGGGACGCGTCTTATACCCTCAAGATATGAGTGATCTCGACGTGCGCGAACTGCGGTATTTCGTCGCCGTGGCCGAAGAGCTCAACTTCTCCCGAGCTGCCGAGCGGCTGGGGATGGCGCAGCCACCGCTGTCGCGGGCCATCGCTCAGCTGGAGAGACGGCTGGAGGTACAACTGTTCGAGCGCAGCACCCGCCAGGTCAAACTGACCACCGCCGGCCTGACCCTGTGCGAGGAGGCCCGAAG
>JBOGDN010000209.1:0-5099 GCA_050742995.1 Stackebrandtia sp.
TACTGGATGGAGGCGTTCCGGCTGCCGTCGCTTAGCCGCGAACAGCTTTTGGAGCGCTTCACGCTGGAAGGCCACGAGGTCTTCGACGTCCACCGCGCGCAGGGAACCGGCGTGATCGTGGCGATCCCGCACTCGGGCAACTGGGACCTGGCCGGCGCCTGGGTCGCCGCCAAAGGCTGGCCCATCACCACCGTCGCCGAGCGGCTCAAACCCGCCGGCGTCTACGAGCGTTTCCTCGACTACCGGCGCGGCCTGGGAATGCGGATCATCCCCCACTCCGGAGGAGAGCGGTCGTCACGGTCGATCCTGACCGAAGCCCTCGCCGACGGCCACGTCGTTCCCCTGGTCGCCGACCGGGACCTGTCGTCAAGCGGAGTCGACGTCGAGTTCTTCGGAGAGAAGTCGCGAATGCCGATCGGACCGGCGCTGCTGGCCATCCGCACGGGAGCGCCGCTGTACACCGTCGTGCTGCGCAACGACGGCCCCCGCCACGTATACGGGAAGATGGAAGGGCCGATCGAGGTGCCGGCCGAAGGCCGCATGGCCGACCGCGTCTCGGCCGTCACGCAGGCGATGGCGGACGCCTTCGCCGCCGGCATCGCGACGCAACCGGAAGACTGGCACATGATGCAACGGCTGTGGACGGCCGACGTGGAGACGCCGTCCGACGTGCGGGAGTGAGTCGCTTGATGAAACCGCTGCGAGTCGGAATCGTCAGCCCGTACTCCTTCGCCGTGCCCGGCGGCGTGCAAGGACACATCCGCGACCTGGCCGAAACCCTCATCGACGCCGGACACGTCGTCAGCGTCTTGGCCCCGACCGAACGCGGCGAGGACGTCCCGCCGTACGTCGTACCGGCCGGACGGGCGATACCGGTGCCCTACAACGGATCGGTGGCGCGGCTGGCGTTCGGGCCGATCACGGCCTCGCGGGTGCGTCGCTGGCTGCGCGACGGCCGGTTCGACGTGCTCCACGTGCACGAGCCGCTGACGCCGAGTCTGTCGCTTTTGGCCTGCGCGTGCGCGCGCGGCCCGGTCGTGGCCACCTTCCACACCGCCATGACCCGCTCCCGCACGCTGTCCGCCGGCCGCAGCATCGCCCAACTGCTGCTTGAGAAGATCTCCGCGCGCATCGCCGTGTCGGCCCTTGCGCGCCGGGTCCAAGTCGAACACCTCGGCGGAGGCGCCGTGGAGATCCCCAACGGCGTCATGGTCCGCGACTTCGCCGCGGCCGAGCCGCTGCCCGGCTGGCCCGGAACAGGCGGAGCGCTCGGCTTCGTGGGGCGCTTCGACGAATCCCGAAAAGGCTTCGCGGTGCTGCGCGAGGCGTTCGTCGAGATGGCCGCCGACCGCCCCGGCCTGCGGCTGCTGGTGCTTGGCCGAGGCGATCCCCGCGCAGCGCTCGAGAAAGTGCCCGCCGAACTGCGCGACCGGATCGAATTCCTCGGCATGGCCTCCGACACGGTCAAGGCGCGCATGCTGCGCAGCGTCGACGCCTACGTCGCCCCGAACCTGGGAGGGGAGTCCTTCGGGATGATCCTCACCGAGGCGATGGCCGCCGGCACCCCGATCGTGGCGAGCGACCTGGACGCGTTTCGACGCGTTCTGGACGACGGCGCGGCCGGCAGGCTGTTCGCCGTGGGCGACTCCAAGGCGCTTGCCGAGGCCGCCTCGAGCGTGCTTGACGACCCCGAGCTTGCCGCCGGATACGTCGCGCGCGCCTCCAATGTCGTCGCCGATTTCGACTGGCCGCGCGTGTCCGAGCTGGTGCTCGAGGTGTACGCCGCCGCCGTCGAGGCCAACGGCGGCACGGTGACCGCCGACGAATCCGAAGTCCCCGACCTGCTGAAGGTCGGCTGACCCAGCCTGGGGACATGCTAGATGCAAGCTGAAAGCCGGCTGAGGCACTATGGCGCCAGTGCGCGGGCGTGTCGATATGATCGGCGGCTATGTGGTGGTTGGCCGGGTTTGTGGCGGTGGTGGCCGCGATGGGCGCCTACGTCACCTGGATCGCCTCTCGCGTAGAGCGGCTGCACGCCCGCGCCGCCGACGCCGCCGCCGCGCTCGACGGCAAACTCTCCATCCGCGCCAAGGCCGCGCTGGTGCTCGCCGAGGCCCACGGCGACCGCCTGGGACGGCACCGCGAAGCCGTGCGCGCCGCCGCGTACGCGGCTCTCGAAGCCGTGTCGGAGGAACGCGAGGCGGCCGAAAACGACCTGACCCGGATCCTGCGCGGGCTTCCGCTTCCGGCCGAGGACCCCGCCATGGCCGAAGTGCGCCGCGCCAACCGCCGGCTTTCCATCGCCAAGCAAGTCCACACCGACGTCGTCCGCGACGCGGTGGCCGCGCGATTCCACCGCGCCGCCCGGGTGCTGCGCCTGGCGCGAAAGCTGCCGCGTCCGCAGTACTTCAACATCGACGACCCGCGCTGACCAGTCCCTCCGTGACGCCCGTCTCCTCGTAGGATTGGCACTGAAAAGTCAACTATCCCCAGGTACTCGAAGGAGCGGGCAGAAGCGTGACTGCCGAACAGACGACCCCCGAGAACGCCACAGGGACCGCGCGCGTCAAGCGCGGCATGGCCGACATGCTCAAAGGCGGCGTCATCATGGACGTCGTCACGCCCGACCAGGCCAAGATCGCCGAAGACGCCGGCGCCGTGGCGGTCATGGCGCTGGAGCGCGTGCCCGCCGACATCCGCGTGCAAGGCGGAGTCTCCCGCGCCAGCGACCCCGACATGATCGACGGCATCGTCGAGGCCGTCTCGATCCCGGTCATGGCCAAGGCCCGCATCGGCCACTTCGTCGAGGCGCAGGTGCTGCAGGCCGTCGGCGTCGACTACATCGACGAATCTGAGGTGCTCACCCCCGCCGACGAGGCCAACCACATCGACAAATGGCCGTTCACCGTGCCGTTCGTGTGCGGCGCGACCAACCTGGGCGAGGCGCTGCGGCGCATCTCCGAAGGCGCGGCCATGATCCGCTCCAAGGGCGAAGCCGGCACCGGCAACGTCGTCGAGGCCACCCGGCACATGCGCCAGATCCGCGGCGACATCAAGAAGCTCGCCGCCCTCGACTCCGCCGAGCTGTACGCCGCCGCCAAGGAACTGCGCGCCCCCTACGAGCTGGTCGCCGAAGTCGCCCGCGCCGGCAAGCTGCCGGTGGTGCTTTTCACCGCGGGCGGACTGGCCACCCCGGCCGACGCGGCCATGATGATGCAGCTTGGCGCCGAGGGCGTGTTCGTCGGCTCGGGCATCTTCAAATCCGGCGACCCGGCCAAGCGCGCCGGCGCCATCGTCAAGGCCACCGCGTTCTACGACGACGCCGACGTGATCGCCAAGGAGTCGCGCGGGCTCGGCGAGGCCATGGTCGGCCTCAACGTCGACACCCTCCCCGAAGACCAAAAGCTCGCCAAACGCGGCTGGTGAGCTCTTAATCGTCGGCGAGTTCTTCGTCGATCCACACGATGCGGCTGGGGCCGAGGACGCTTGCCACGCGCAGGGCTTGTTCGACGCTGGTGAAGGGGTAGCTGCGTTCCCCGACGGGAGATCCCTCGCGGTAGGTGAGCACGACGGGTTCGCACTCGCGGTCGTAAACGACGCCGTCTGCCAACAGCGCGGCGTCGAGCGGCTCTTTCTGAACGCCCCACAGCGCAAACCGCCTCCCGGCGCCTCGCCGGGAAGCGGTTTTCAGTAGGTCATAGAACTCCTGCGAGTCAAGCGCGGGCAGGAGGTCGGCTGCGGCGGTGCTCGTGTCGCGGTCGTGCTCGGACATGGATTCGGCCCCTTCTTGTGGTAACACTGCGGCATCACGCAGCAACTCTTTCTATGTCGCTCCTCACTGTCGCATACCAATGGCAAGATGTCTAGCATCTGGGTGATGCATGCTATGCGGCGTGTTGTCACGCACGCTGTAGCGCAATGACGAAGAGGTATGGAAAGATGCCAGGTGTGAAAGGGGGCTGCCGTGCTTAACCGCAATGACCCGCTGGCGCTGAAGTGGCTGCTGGGGGCGCAGATCGCCGCCATCCGCCACAAGTCAGGCTACAGCCTCGGACAACTGGCGCAAGATACCGGATACACCAGGGCGAAACTCGGCACTATGGAGACCGGCCGTTTCGGTCAGAAACCCGAAGACGTGAGTACCGTGCTGAACGCCTGCGGAGCGCAGCAAAGCGACGTTGAGCGGTTGAAGGCGATGGCTGAACGGATCGGAGGAAGACCTTGGTGGCAGCAGTGGAAAGACGTGCTGCCCGAGTGGTTCCGCCTCTATGTGGGCCTAGAGGGCATGGCGACTTCGAGCTTCAGCTTGGAGCTGTGGTCGGTCCCGGGAATCTTGCAGACAGAGCGTTATGCGCGAGCCGTCACGGGAGCCACGGCGCTGGTGCGACCCGACCACGTCGAACGGTTCGCCGAGTTCAGAAAGGAACGAGCGGCCCGCATCGACGATCTTTCCAAGCCGTTGAGTTTGCGCATGGTGATCGCCGAAACCACGCTGCGGGTGTTCGTAGGCGACGTGGACACGATGATTGAGCAGTATGATTATCTCATCGAATTCGCTCAACGTGACAATGTGACCTTGCAGGTCCTTCGCCCTGAATCTGGCCCATACGCTGTCGGTGCAGGGAGATTCACCGTTCTAGATTTCGCGGATGCGCTGTCGGTAGGCTACACCGAGCTGATCGACGACGCCTCGTATGAAGCGGAGCCTGCCAAGGTCCGCTCGTATCGTTGGGCAACTGAGCAACTGGAGCGTCAAGCCGAGTCGCCCGAGCAGTCGATTAAGATCATCCGGGCGATGCGTGAGAAAGTCCTGGAAGGATCCTGATGAGCAGTGCAGTTCCGATGCCGCGGCGCTGGGTGAAATCGAGTAGGACCCAGGGCAATGGCCAGTGCGTCGAGGCGGCCGTAACGTGGGTGAAGTCCACTCGAACAACGTCTAACGGTCAGTGCGTCGAGGTGGCGGCGGTGTCTGACAACGTCTTCACTCGTGACAGCAAGGACCCGTCAGGCCCGGTATTGCGCATGTCGCGCGCCGAGTGGTCTGGGCTGCTGAGCACCCTCCGCGAGGCGGAATAAGCAACAAGCCCTGTGGGGGTGGC
>JBOGDN010000210.1:0-2629 GCA_050742995.1 Stackebrandtia sp.
CGTCGACCTTGAGGGTCGGCTCCAGCCTGCGGCGCAGGCTGACGTCGCCGATCGGCGTCCGTTGCCAGTCGATTTCCTCGAAGCGCGCTTTCAACGAGCCCTCCCCTGCCTGCGTGCCGCAACGGTACGGCCCGCGTTCGCGTCGGCTGGTCGCGGTGCGGCGGGCTCGGCTCACAGCGGACGGTCGAGCCTGCGACGCAGGTCCTCCAACGCCAGGTCGGCGGCGCGACGCACCGCGGGCTGAGGGTCGCGCAGGCAGCGGCGAACCGCTTCGGCCGACTCGGCTTCACCGACGACGCCCAGCGCGCGTACGCCCGCGGCTCGCACTCGCGGCGTCGCGTCGGACGCCAGGGGCGACAGCAGGTCGGCGGCCTGGCCGATCTCGCGCAGCCGCACGACTTTGGCGGCCATCTCGCGCACCCTCCACGCCGGGTCTGACAGCGCCCGGCAGACCGCGTCGCAGGCGGCTTCCGTCCAGACGTAGAGCAGGCCGCGCGCCGCCCACACCCGCGGCCAGTAGTCCTGCCCCCGTTCGATCAGACCTCCCCTTTCAAGCTCCATCCGCGCGTGAGGGCCGCCCAGCCAGGTCAGCGAGGGGGAGTCCGGGTCGTCATGGGCGACGCGGCCGCTCAACAAGGCGGCGCACCAGACCGCGACGCGTTCCTCGCCGTAGCGGTCGCGGGCGGCGGCCAGCCGCTCGCGCGGCGGCGCGTGGAGGTCTGACGGGCCGTCCATGCCGTGTTCCTACCACGACGATCCGACCGCCGGGCTCAGTGCGGCGTGAACGTCTCCAGGTGATCGACCACGACGAACTCGGTGTCGGGACTGGCCTGCGCCACGGCGTCGCGCAGGGCGTCGAGCCCGCCCCAGTCGACGGCCGGCTCGGTCAGCGGCTCGTCGAAGTCGTCCCAGTGCGTCGGCACGACGTAACGCGGGTTGCCGAGGGCGCTCATGAGTCGGGGCACGTACTCGGGCGTGTGGGCGCCGCCCGGCTGCACCAGGGCCACGTGCGGCCACAGACCGTCGATCTCACGAGTGATGAAATTGGACGATCCGAAGTCGATGATCTGGACGTCGCCCATGGTCACCAGGTACGCCAGCGTCTCGCCCTCCACGAGCTCCGAGATCACTCGGGGCGCGGGGTCCGGCGGCGCGGCCGGACGGGTGCCCGGAAACGGCAGCTGCCGGCGGGAGCCGACGTGGGAGTGCACACAGCGGAACACCTCCACGGTGTAGCCGTCGAACTGGAAGAACTCGCCGCCGCGCACGGTCGACATCTGGTCTTCGGGCGCGCCGAGCGCGCGCAGCATGTTCAGGTGGCTTTCGGAGCCGACGATCGTCGCGCCGGTCTTGCCGGCGATGTACGGGATGTCGGGCAGATGGTCGAAGTGCCCGTGCGTCGTCAGTATCAGGTCGGCGCGGTCGACGTGCGGGTCGATCTTTTCCGGGTCGCTGACGATCTCGGTGTTCGGGTCGGGGCCGTCGTCGGTATAGGTCCCGGTGTGGAATCTGGTCAGCCACGGATCGATCAGAACGGCAGCCGCCTCGCCGCTGATCTCCCAGGCGTTGTTGCCGAGCCAGCGCAACGTCACCTCGGTTTCGAGGTCCTTGCCTTTGCCGTCGGAGGCGGGGTCGCTCGACGCCGTGGACGTGACGCCGGCGGCGGCCGCCGCGGTCAGGCCGGCGGCGGAGGCGCCGAGCACTCGGCGACGGGTGAGGGATCGGGGAGTCGTCATGCCGGCGAGCAAACCGCGACCCGGGGCCGACTGTCCAATATCATCATCCCTATGGACTGATATCGGAATGGATATCATCCCTGCGTGGACATGATCAGGCACCTGCGCTGCTTCGTGGTGGTGTGTGAAGAACTTCACTTCGGTCGGGCCGCGGAGCGGCTGGGCATGCGGCAACCTCCGTTGAGTCAGCGGATCCGGCGGCTCGAGGACGAGCTGGACGCGCGGCTTTTCGACCGGTCCGGCCGCACCGTCCAGATCACCGACGCCGGGCGCGTGCTCTTCGGCGAGGCGGCAGACCTCCTCGCCCGGTTCGACCGGGCGGCGGCGCTGACGCGCAAGGCTCACCGGGGCGAGATCGGGTCGCTGCGGGCGGGGGTGCAGTCCGACGTCTCCGGCAAGGCGCTGGCCGACATCGCCGCGGGCTTTGCGCGACGCCGTCCCGACCTGCGCCTCGACCTGCGGGAGTTCACCACCGCCGAGCAGCTGCGGCTGCTCGGCGATCGGCAGCTGGACGTCGGCGTGGTGTGGCAGCCCGCCGACCTCGGCGAGCTGGAGACGGCCGCCGAGGTGACCACGCCGCTTGGCGTGGTGCTGCCGCGGGAGTCGCCGCTGGCCAGGCATGCCGAGATCTCGCTTTCAGCTCTCGCGGGCAACGGGTTGGTGATCTTTCCGCGCGCCGCGGCGCCGGGGTTCTACGACGAGGTCCTGGACGTCTGCCGTCGCGGCGGCTTCGACCCCGTCCGGACGCTGCACGCGCAGAACCCGGAGTTCGCGCTTGGCCTGGTGCTGGCGGGTCAGGGCGTGGCCTTCGACTCCGGAGCGGTGGCGCGCAAAGAGACCCGGGCGGTGTGGCGGCCGCTGGCCGGCGCCGCGCCGGCCGCGCGGGCGGCGGT
>JBOGDN010000211.1:0-3392 GCA_050742995.1 Stackebrandtia sp.
GGCTCGACTGTTGTGCGGGTATGCGAGTTACTGACCGTCTCCCGCGGCGTCTTGAGCGCCCGCCGGCCCCACCCGGTCTTGCATCCGGGACTGGAACTCGGCGGTGCTGTTGACATGCGGGAAAGGCTCGTCGGGAACCGGCACTCCCAACGCCTCGCAGATCGGCTCCCAGCCCATCGGGGCCGACCACTCGACAAGTCGATCGGCGGGAGCGGTGTCGCGCACGTGCTGTACGTACCTTTCGTACGCCGCCGCGCTGGCGTCGGCGTCGTTTGGATCGCCGGCGATCACCTTGCCCCACAGACCCCGCACCATCGGCAGGAAACTGGGATTCGGTATTTCGCCCGGCTGGCTGTTCACGGCGTGCAGCACGGTGTTCGAGACGCTGCGATACCACGCGGCGCCGTCGGTGCGCTTGGACAGCAGGATGACCGCGTCGGGGAAGGCGTCCGCCAGGTCGGGCCAGAACGCCGACGGCGGCCAGTCGACGGCGGCGGTGTAGCCGTCGAAGAACTTGCTCCAGTCAGGCGGATCGCCTTCGAGAGCTGAAATCCACGCGTCGGCGTGGCCGGGATTCTCGAACACTTCGCTCATGTGGTAACACTTGCCGCCCAACAGTTTTGGGAGGGCGTCTCGAAGGGACATGGTGGCTGTGCGCGGAAGTCCCGCGCCGACAACACGCAACATGCCCGAACCCTAACGCCGGTTTCGCCCGCCCCGCAAGCGATCTTGAGGCGCTTGCTGAGACCGCTCTCAGAATCGGCGACGGCGGCGGCTCACGCGAAAAAATCGGATGAGACGCAGGTCGCGTTGCCATAGCATCACGCAGTGCCCTTTATCTACACACGGGACCTGGTCAAAGAGTTCCGCCGGCTGCGTCCCAGGACCGGCAGGCTGGCCGGCGTGCGGAAGCTGTTCAGCCGCGACTTCGAGGCCGTGCGCGCCGTCGACGGCGTCGACGTCTCCATCGAAGCCGGAGAGCTGGTGGGGTACCTGGGGCCCAACGGCGCCGGCAAGTCCACGACGATCAAGATGCTCACCGGCATCCTCACGCCGACCTCGGGCGAGGTGACCGTGGCCGGCGTGGTCCCGTGGCGGCGGCGACAGCACAACGCCCGCAACATCGGCGTGGTTTTCGGGCAGCGCAGCCAGCTGTGGTGGGACCTGCCCCTGATCGACTCCTTCCGGCTGATCGGCAAGCTTTACCGGGTGCCGCCGAAGCGGTATGCGGAGAACCTGGAGCGGTTTTCGCGCCTGCTGGACATGGAGTCGTTCCTGGACACCCCGGTGCGGCAGCTGTCGCTCGGCCAGCGTATGCGCGGCGACCTCGCCGCCGCGATGATCTACGAACCGGACATTTTGTACCTGGACGAGCCGACCGTCGGTCTCGACGTGATCGCCAAGGAACGCATCCGCGAGTTCGTGGCCGAGCTGAATCGAGACCGGGGCACGACGATCATCCTCACCACCCACGATATGGACGACGTGGAGCACCTGTGCCGGCGACTCGTCCTCATCGACCACGGCCGGGTGCTCTACGACGGTTCGACCGCCGGGCTGAAGGAGAAGTACCACCCGCGTCGCGAGCTGTCGGTGCAGCTGGCTTCGGCGGCCGAGGGGCGGGAGTCCGGCGCCTCGGGTCTGGCCGGCGTCGCGGACGCCGAGGTCGTTCACGCCGAGGACGGGCACGTCCGGCTTTCCTTCGACCCGGCCGAGATCTCGGCGGCCGCGTTGATCGCCCGGATCTGCGCCGATCACGACGTGACGGACTTGTCGGTGACCGAGCCCGATCTGGAGGACGTCATCAAGCGGATGTACGCCGATCGGGAGGGCCCGTGACGGCGACAGAGGTGGTGAGCATGCGTGCCGCCCTGGTGTCCGTGCGCGCCAAAGAGCTCCTCGCGTACCGCTGGGAGATCGCCATGTGGACGGTCAACCCGGCGCTGCGCGTCGTGCTGTTCGCCGCGATCTGGCGGGCCGTCTACGACGGGCGGGCGTCGGTCGACGGGGTCGCCCTGGAGACCATGACCGCCTACGTCTCCATGGCCGCCCTGCACACCATCCTCCTGCGAGACGACCTGACCCGATGGGTCGAGCACCGGGTGCGCAGCGGCGTGGTCGCCATGGACCTGATACGCCCCGTCGGCCTGTTCGAGCAGTGCGTGTGGGGCCAGGTCGCCCAGGCGATCGTGCGGGTTCCGACGATCCTCGCGGTGACGCCGGCAGCCGCGCTGTTCAGCGGATTCGTCGCACCCGCCTCGACGCCCGTTTACGCGCTGTCGGCCGCGCTGGGCTGGGCGGTGAACTGCTGCGTCTTCCTGCTGCTGGCGTCGGCGGCGTTTTGGACGCTGGAGCTGGGCGGCATGAACTTCCTGTTCTTCGTCGTCAACGGATTCCTCTCCGGCGCGATGGTTCCGCTGTGGTTCATGCCCGACTGGCTGCGCGTCGTTCTGGAATGGCTGCCGTTTCAGGCCACCCTCTACACGCCCGTGGCGATCTACGTCGGACAGATCACGGGCGCAGACGCCTGGCGCGCCGTGGTGGTGCAGACGGCGTGGCTGCTCCTGCTGGGAGGCGCGGCCGCGTGGATGTGGCGTTGCGCCGTGGGTCGAGTCGTCTCGCAGGGCGGTTGAACGTGATGTGGACGCAAATCAGAGCCGGGACGATTCTGCTGGGCGGCGCGCTGCGAGGCGTGGCGCAGTACCGCGCCGACCTGGGTTTCGCCGTCGCCGCCGGCGCGGCGTACCAGACGATCGGCTTTTTGACGGTGTGGGTGATCCTGGCGCGCTTCGAGACGATCGCGGGCTGGGGCATGCCGGAGATGGCGCTGATGTACGGCATGCGGCTGTGCTCCCACGCGCTGTGGGTGATCCCGTTCAACCAGCTGGTGTATTTGACCGACCGGATCCGGCACGGCGAATTCGACCGCTTCCTGGTGCGCCCGGCCAACCCGCTGATCCAGCTGATGACCACCCGGATCAACATCGCCACCTTCGGGGACCTGCTGGGAGGCGTGACGATCCTGGGCGTCGCGCTCACGCTCGTCGACGTCGACTGGAACGCGTGGCGCGTCGGTTTCGCCGCGCTGGCGCTGCTGGGCGGCGCCGGAGCGGAAGTCGGCGTGCAGCTGGCCTTGAGCAGCCTGGCGTTTCGGTTCGTCAAAGTCGACGAGACGCGCTTCATCGCCGACGGCGTGTTCAGCGAGTTCGGCAATTACCCGGCCAAGATCTTCGGCACGGCCGGACAGTGGACGCTGACGGCCGTGATTCCAGTGGTGTTCGTGGCGTATCTGCCCACGTCGGTGCTGCTGGACCGAGTCGACGACACCGGACTGCCTGCGGCGCTGGCCTACGCCTCCCCGGCGGTCGGCGCGCTGGTCGCCGCGGCCGGCT
>JBOGDN010000212.1:0-2920 GCA_050742995.1 Stackebrandtia sp.
GATCTACGTTGGCGGCACGCACGTAGCCCGCTATGTGTCACCAGACAGCCGTCCCGGCGTTCTTTACCGTGAAGGTTGGGCCGAAGCGCAGCGTAACGTTATCCCCGTAGAGGAGTACCTGAAGTGACGATCAGCGGCCCGTGGCGCAAGTCCTCCCGCAGCACCGGCACCAGCGGCAGCTGTGTAGAGGCGCGGATGACCGGCGAATGGCGCAAGTCCTCTCGTAGCGGTGGCACCAGCGGCACGTGTGTGGAAGCCCGCATGTCCGGCCGCGTCCTTCAGGTGCGCGACAGCAACCTCGGCGACGCCTCCCCGATCCTGGACCTGACCGCGCACGACTTCGTCGGTTTGCTGAACGCAGTCCAACACTAAGTGTGGTCTATGTCACAGTGAGATGAGTTTGCGGGTAAGAACCGGTCTACCCGGGCATAGCCCGCAAACGCATCTCACAGATCGGATCCCTGTCATGCAGAAGATCAAGACCTTCCTCTGGTACGACAACCAGGCCGAAGAAGCCGCCAACTTCTACGTCTCCCTCTTCGACAACTCACGCGTCGTCAGCGTCGACCGCTACGGCGAGGCCGGCCCGGGCGAATCCGGCGAGGTCATGACCGTCACCTTCGAACTCGACGGCCAGCAGTACGTCGCCCTCAACGGCGGCCCGCACTTCAAATTCACCGAAGCGATCTCACTCCAGGTCGACTGCGAATCCCAGAAAGAAATCGACGACCTGTGGACCAAGCTCACCGCCGACGGCGGCCAGGAATCACAGTGCGGCTGGCTCAAGGACAAGTACGGCCTCTCCTGGCAGATCACGCCGCGCAGGTTCTTCGAGCTGGCCTCCGACCCCGACCCGGAAAAAGCCCAGCGGGTCATGCAAGCCATGCTCGGCATGGTCAAGATGGACATCCAAGCCCTCGAAGAAGCCCACGCGGGCAAGTAATCTCCGCAGTTGACTCCGCAAGCTCTAAGCTCCACAGCTCGTGCGCGACGTCAGCCACGAGCCGCAGCTTCGCCTCCTGAGCGCCGGCGTCGAGCAGGTTCCCGCCGGCCTCGGAGGCGAACCCGCACTGCGTCGACAGCGCCAGCTGCTCGTGGCTTGCGAATCGTCCGGCCTCGCGAATCCTGTCGACGACCTCGGAGCGCTCCTCGACGCGAGCGCGC
Organism: Stackebrandtia sp.; assembly: GCA_050742995.1. Taxonomy (GTDB): domain Bacteria; phylum Actinomycetota; class Actinomycetes; order Mycobacteriales; family Micromonosporaceae; genus Stackebrandtia. The sequence goes on from JBOGDN010000212.1 coordinate 1,165, forward strand.
TTCGTGGTCACCAGCCCGAGCACGGCGACCTTGTCGTCGGGCAGCGAGCGCAGCGGCTCGAAAGATCCGGAGCGGGCGTCGTCGTACTCCAGCATGTACACGTCGATGTTGCGCAGCCTCGGGAAGACTTGCTCGGCCACGCCCTCGTAACCTCCCTCGGCCATCCAGGAGCTTCGATGGTTCGAGCGGCACATGTGAATGCCGAAGGTGACGCCGGGGACGTCGGCGGCTATCGAGTCGATCAGCTCGACGCCCTCGCCGAGCATCCGTTCCACGGGAAGGCCCAAGGCCGCTATGCGTTCCCGGATCGTGGGGTCGGCGTGCATCGTCACCACGTCGGGCGCGTCGATTTGGATGTACTCGCAGCCAAGCGCGGCCAGTTCCAGCACCTCTTCGCGCACCAGCTCCGCGGCGTCGACGAAGAGTTCGAACGGATCCGGATACGCCTCGGGGGAGCGTTCCGGCAGCCACGTCCCCCACATCAGCATCGGGCTGGGAACCGTCGCCTTAACCGGGCGGTCGGCGCGGGCGCGGGCGTAGACGAACTCCTCGGGCGTGATCATGCGCTTGCGCCGGATCGGCTCTGCGACCGAAAACGGGGGCTGGAACGGGTTCTCGCGTCCCTCGTCGTCGTACATCGGGAGCGGCGGCGCCGGCGGCGGCGCCAGTCCATGGAGGTGGACGAACAGGTGGTCGGCGAAGACGAACCGTCGCATCTCCCCGTCGGTGACCACGTCGACGCCGGCCGCCTGCTGCAGCGCCACGGCCTCGTCGACGGCGCGGTCCTCGATTCGTTTGAGCTCCGCGGGCGCCATGCTGCCCGCCATGAGCTGTTCTCGGGCTTTGGCCAGGTAGTCGGGTCGCAGCAGCGATCCGACCACTTCGGCGCGATATAGCGCGGCCATGGTTTTCTCCCTCTGGCTTTCCTCGCGCATGAAGATCGATTAGCGCAGATATATGTTACCGAAAGTGCTGTGACGAAACCGATTCGTTTCGTTCCGCTTCGCGCCGACGGCGAGCGGGTCGGTGACAGCGGCGCGGCCGTGATCAGTCGTCGCTGTTCAACGCCTGCGATATCTCGGCCGGCGACGGGGGCGTCCCGACGTCTCCCGCGGAGCGCATCGCGCACCCGGCGACCAGATGCCCCAGCCGCAGTCGCGCGGCCATGGGCGCGTCGCGCAGCAGCCCGTAGAGGTATCCGGCGGCGAACGCGTCGCCCGCGCCGACAGGCTCCACTATGTCCACCGGCGGCGCGGGCGCGAACACCCTCGCGTGGTCGGCGACGTAGGCGGTCGCCCCGACGCCTCCGTCCTTGACGATCAGCGTCCGGGGCTGGCTCAGCACCGCCCGGATCTTGTCCGCGATCACGGTTCCCCACAACACTTCGGCTTCGTCGCGGCCGACGAACACCAGATCGGCGGCGTTGGCCAGCTCCGCGAGCACGGGCGCGGCGTCGGCCGCGGACCACAGGCCGGCGCGGTAGTTGACGTCGAAGCTGACGACGGCCGGATGTGGACGGTCGACGAGAGCGTGCCGCATCAGGTCGGCGCAGGAGTCCGAAAGGGCCGCGGTGATGCCGGACAGGTGCAGCACCCGCGCCCCCGACAACCCCGTCAGCATGTCGCGTCCCATGAACGACGCCGCCGACCCGCGGCGGTAATAGTGGACGGCTCGGCCGTACGGGTCCTTCACGTAGAGCCCGGTCGGCGCCCGCGGGTCGACCTCCGCCTCGAAGTCGACGCCGGCGTCGACGAGG
>JBOGDN010000213.1:0-3246 GCA_050742995.1 Stackebrandtia sp.
GTGCGGCTGGTGGCGGGCACGTGCTTCGCGGTGGCCGCGGGGGCGGCGCTGCCGGCCGGCACCGACGCGGTCGTCCCGCTGGCGTGGACCGACGAGGGCATGGCGGCCGTCCAGGTGCTGCAGTCGCCCAAGCGCGGCCACGGCCTGCGCCGCGCGGGGGAGGAGCGGGCGAACGGCGACACCCTGGCGCACAACGGACGGCACGTGACGCCGCAGCTGGTGGCGCTGCTTGCCGCCGCCGGCGTGGGCGACGTGGTGGTGCGGCCGACGCCCCGGGTGGTGGTCATCGCCACCGGGGACGAGCTGATGGACACCGGCAGGGTCAGCCAGCCCGGCCAGCTCGTCGACGTCAACTCGCACGCGCTGACCGCGGCGGCCTCGGAGGCCGGGGCTCACGCGTTCCGGGTGGGCATCTGCGACGACGAGCCGGAGGCGCTGCGGACCGTCCTGGACGACCAGACGCTGCGCGCCGACCTGATCATCACCACCGGCGGCACCGGCACCGGTCCCGGCGACATGGTGCGCCGCACCTTCGCCCGCGACCGCACCGTGGAGTTCTCGCCGGTGGCGGTGTACCCGTGTACCAACGTCGGCTTCGGCAGCGTGGGCCCCGAAGAGGTGCCGATCACCTGCCTGCCCGGCGACCCGGGCGCGGCCATGATCGCCTTCGAGGTGCTCGCGCGTCCGATCATTCTGCGGCTGGCCGGCGCCGAGCCGGTGTTTCGTCCCAGCGTGAAGGCTAACCTGATAGAGACGGTGTCCTCGCCGCTGAACTTCCGGGAGTTTCGCCCGGTGCACGTGGCCGAGCGCAGGGGCGGGGGGTATACGGTGGCCCCGTTGCCCGGAGGGCCGTACACGATGTCCGGTCTGGCTGAAGCCAACGGCCTCATGGTGCTCGGTGAGAAGGTCACCGCGGCGCCGGCTGGGTCGACAGTAGACGTGTTGTTGTTCGACAGACATTGACCGGCGCGCCAGGCGCGTCTACCGCCGAGTGAGAGGAGGAGGGCGTCATCTGACGGCCGTCGTGAAAGACAGCGATCCCGCGCCCGACACTCGATGAACAGCAACCATCCCGGCTGGCCCGCCACCTTGGTGCACGACCGCGTGACCCTGCGGCCGTATCGCCGGACGGACGCCCCCGTCTGGAGCGCGGTGCGCCGCGCCAACGAGGAATGGCTCGCCCGCTGGGAGCCCGCCTCGGGCACGTCGTGGCAGCACGCCAACTCCCCGGCCGGGTTCCGCGCGCTGCTGCGAGAGCTGCGCAAGTCGGCCAAGCACGGGGGAGTATGGCCGTTCGCGATCTGTTACGACGGCCGGCTCGTGGGCGGCATGACCGTCGGCAACATCGTGCGACGCGCCTTCTGCTCCGCCCACGTGGGCTACTGGATCGACGAGGGGCACGCCGGCCGCGGCATCACGCCCACCGCGCTCGGGCTCGTCTGCGACCACGCCTTCGGCCGCGGCGGACTGCACCGCATCGAGGTCAACATCCAGCCGCACAACACCCCGAGCCGGCGTGTCGTGGAGAAGCTCGGCTTCCGGCAGGAGGCCATGTACCGGGCCTATCTGTACATCAACGGCCAGTGGCGCGATCACGTCGGCTACGGCATGACGGTCGAGGACGTGACCGAGGGCGGCGTGCTGGCGAGGTGGCTGAACCGCTCTCAGACGAATCAGAAGGCGGCGTCGGATTCCTGACGATCTGCGGGGTTCCCGACTACTTGCGCCGAACGTCCGATTCGTCGACTGTCTATATGAGATAAATCGCATGAGGCCACGCCGGACCCGGGGTCGTCGTCCGAGCTTCTTGTACAGTCGACCAATCGACTCGCGTCTTTTTGTCAACTATTCGACTGCGGCACGGCGTACGCTCGAGTAACGCAGGCGGATTTCAGGAGGGGCCATGCCGACGTCGGTGCTGCTGGCGGTGCTCGTCGGCGCCGGGCTGCTGGCGCTGGCGCCGGCCCTGGTGCGCCGATACGACGCCGACGAGCGCATCGCCGCCGACCGCGAATCCTCACAGGCCAAAGTGCTCAAACGCGAGCGTCGCAGCCGCACTGTTCCCGGCACCGCCCCGATCAACCCTCCGCGACGGTCCGAACCGGCCGCCGATCCCGACGCCGACGACGAGCCGCTGCCGCACGCCGACGTCCCCGGCGCCAAGTCGTCGCCGGCGGATTCGACAACTCGCGGCTGGGAGCGCTCGGGCGCGCGCCGCGCCGGATCGGTACCGTTGAGGCAGGACCCAGCCGCACCGCGGCGGAAGGAGGTGCCAGTGGCGGCCTCGGCGGAGATGCGGGCCTGGTGGCGGCAACGCCACCGTCGCGTCCTGTACGTGCTGCTGGCGCTGAACCTCGCCGAATTGGCGTGCGTGATCTTCATCGGTCCCGGCTTCTGGCTCGGCGTGGCCGTGTCCCTGGCGCTGCTCGGGGCCTTCCTGCGATTCCTGCGAATGCGCGCCCTGCGCGAGATGGAAGAGCGCGCGATCGAGGCCGAGGCTCGCGCCAGGCCCGCGCTGACCGGCCGCCGCGTCTACGTGCCGGCGCAGTCCGACGGCGAGGCCGAGACGTCCGACCACGCCGAGGAATCCGACGCGGATCACGAGACGGAGCACTCCGCGGCCGTAGACGAGTCCGCACCGCCCGACGAATCGGGCGCCCGCGGCTTCGTCCCCGGATTCGACGACGAGGAACCCGAGGCGGCCGAACCGCCCCCCTCGCGCCGCCGCACCGGCGGCATCCGCGGCCGCTCCTACGAGTCGCCCGCCAACCTCTGACAGGCGTCGCCGTCGTGGCCTTCCAATCCGTTGCCGCTTCAGGCCAAGACGGCTTGTTTGTCCGCGAGGTAGTCGTGGATGCGCGCGCGGATGCGCGGGTGCATCTCGATCCGCTCGATTCGGTCCGCGGGAATCCATGTGACTTCGACAGATTCGTCGGAGACGGAGAGGCTGCCGTCGAGGAGGCGGCAGGCGACGCACACCGAGAATTCCTGGCGTACTTCGCCGTCGTCGTAGGCGAACACGTGGCGTGGATCGGAGTAGACGCCGACGACGTACAGCGGGCGCACGTGGTATCCGGTTTCTTCGAGGACTTCTCGCACCACGCATTCGCCGATGGACTCGCCGGTCTCCATCCCCCCGCCGGGCAGCGCCCACAGCCCGTTGTCGACGCGGCGATGCAACAAGAGCTGTCCCTCCGTGTCAACCACGATCGCGGAGGCCGCCGGAACCAACGAGTTCGCCGCCGG
>JBOGDN010000214.1:0-11617 GCA_050742995.1 Stackebrandtia sp.
GTTGCCGCCCATCTTGAGGGTCAGCGCCAGGTTCAGGCGGTTGCGCTCGCCGCCGGAAAGCACCTTGGCGGCCTTTTGCTGGTCGGGTCCCTTGAAGCCGAAGGCGGCGACGTAGGCGCGCGAGGGCATCTCCACCTTGCCGACCATCAGGTAGTCGAGCCCGTCGGAGACGACCTCCCAGACCGTCTTGGCGCCGTCGAGGCCCTCGCGGCTCTGGTCGACGTAGGACAGCTTCACGGTCTCGCCGACCCTCACCCGGCCGGAGTCGGGCTTCTCCATGCCGACGATGGTCTTGAAAAGCGTGGTCTTGCCGACGCCGTTGGGGCCGATGATCCCCACGATTCCGTTGCGCGGCAACGAGAAGTTCAGGTCGTTGATGAGGACTTCGCCGTCGAAGCCCTTGACGAGGTGCTCGGCTTCGATGACCGTGTTGCCAAGCCGCGGACCCGGCGGGATCTGGATCTCCTCGAAGTCGAGCTTGCGGGTCTTCTCGGCCTCGGAGGCCATCTCCTCGTAGCGCTCGAGCCGGGCCTTGGACTTGGTCTGCCGGGCCTTGGGGTTGGAGCGCACCCACTCCAGCTCGTCCTTGAGCCGCTTTTGCATCTTGGCGTCCTTGCGGCCCTCCACGCCCATGCGCTCGGCCTTCTTCTCCAGGTACGTGGAGTAGTTGCCCTCGTAGGGGTAGGTCCGGCCGCGGTCAAGCTCCAGAATCCACTCGGCGACGTGGTCGAGGAAGTAGCGGTCGTGTGTGATGGCCACGACAGTGCCCGGATAGTCGGCCAGGTGCTTTTCAAGCCACAGCACGCTCTCGGCGTCGAGGTGGTTGGTGGGTTCGTCCAAAAGCAGCAGATCGGGCTGTTCGAGCAGCAGCTTGCACAGGGCGACGCGACGGCGCTCGCCGCCGGAGAGGTGAGAGACCTCCTCCTCGCCGGGCGGGCAGCGCAGCGCGTCCATCGCCTGCTCGAGTTTGGAGTCAAGCTCCCAGGCGCCACAGTGGTCGAGCTCTTCTTGCAGCTGGCCCATTTCGGTCATCAGCTCGTCGGTGTAGTCGACGGCCATCTGCTCGGCGATCTCGTTGTACCGGGCGAGCTTGCCCTTGGTCTCGGCGACGGCCGACTCGATGTTGCCGAGCACGGTCTTGGTCTCGTCGAGCGGCGGCTCCTGCGCCAGCATCCCCACCGTGTAGCCGGGCATGAGCTTGGCTTCGCCGTTGGTCACCTCGTCGACGCCGGCCATGATCTTCAGCAGGCTGGACTTTCCGGCGCCGTTGGGGCCCACCACGCCGATCTTCGCCCCCGGCAGGAAGTACAGCGTCACGTTGTCGAGCACGACCTTGTCGCCGAGCTTGCGACGCGCTTTCTCCATGGTGTAAATGAACTGGGCCACTGCCATCCCTCGTCGAAAGTCCTGAATTGCCGCCGACCATCCTCGCAAGCTCCGGTTTCGCCGCGGCAACGGCCCCGACAAGGAGTGACGTCGCAGTCTGCGTCTCGCACCTGAAACACCTGTCGCATACATTTGGGTTCACGCGGGCCGGCACGGGCCGTCAGGTATCGGACACGCTCGCCGCGTAACACGTAGGGTGGAACAGACAGAACAGGCGGCATCGAGAAATGACTGCATCCGCACAAAGCAAGTTCGTGGTCGTGGCCAACCGTCTGCCCGTCGACCAGGTCACCGCCGCGGACGGCAGCATGGAGTGGCGACGCAGTCCCGGCGGTCTCGTCACCGCGTTGCACCCGATCTTGCAGGGCCAGGAGGGCACCTGGATCGGGTGGCCGGGAAGCGCCGGCCATGCGCCGGCGCCGTTCTCTTTTGAGGGCGTTCGGCTGCATCCGGTCAGTCTCAGCGGCGAGGAACTGCGGTACTTCTACGAGGGCTTCTCCAACGCCACGCTGTGGCCGCTCTACCACGACGCGGTCGAGCCGCCGGCGTTTCACCGGCACTGGTGGGAGTCGTACGAACGCGTCAACCTCCGCTTCGCCGAACGCGCCGCCGAGGAGGCCGCGCCCGGCGCCACGGTGTGGGTGCAGGACTACCAGCTGCAGCTGGTGCCGGCGATGCTGCGACGGATGCGGCCGGACCTGCATATCGGATTCTTCCTGCACATCCCGTTTCCGCCGGTGGAGCTGTTCATGCAGCTGCCGCGGCGCCGGGAGCTGCTGCACGGACTGCTCGGCGCGGACGTGGTGGGATTCCAGCGCCCCATGGCCGCCCAGAACTTTCTGCGGCTCACCCGGCACCTGCTTGGGCTGAAGCCCCGCCGGAGCATCGTCGAAGTCGAAGACGGCCGCGAGGTGCGCGCCGACGCGTTCCCCATCTCCATCGACGTGCGGGCGGTGGAGGCGGCCGCCGGCGAGGACTCGGTGGTCCGGCGCGCGGCCAAACTGCGCGCCGAGCTCGGCGAGCCGCGCAACGTCATCCTCGGCGTCGACCGGCTGGACTACACAAAGGGCATCGAACTGCGGCTCAAGGCCTACCGGGAGCTGCTCGCCGACGGGCACCTCGTCACGCCCGAGACGGTCATGGTCCAGGTGGCCACGCCAAGCCGGGAGCGGGTCGAGCACTATAAGGCGCTGCGGTACGCCGTGGAACGCGAAGTGGGGCGGATCAACGGCGAGTTCGGACGCGTCGGCGCGGCCGCCGTGCACTACCTGCACCGCTCCTACAGCCGAGCGGAGCTCGCGGCGCTGTACCGCATCGCCGACGTGATGATGGTGACGCCGCTGCGCGACGGAATGAACCTGGTGGCGAAGGAGTACGTGGCCTCCCGCGTGGACGGCGACGGGGCGCTTGTGCTTTCGGAGTTCGCCGGCGCCGCCGCCGAGCTGAAGCAGGCCTATCAGGTCAACCCTCACGATCCCGACGGCATCAAGGCCGGACTGATGCAGGCGCTGCAGGCGCCGCAGTCGGATCGTCGCAGGCGGATGAAGGCGATGCGTCGTCATCTCCGTGGACACGATGTGAAACATTGGGCGCGCGGATTCCTCACCGCTCTTGGGGTGCCGGAAACCGTCACCACGTACAATTCCGACAATATTCGCGAAACGCCCGTGTAACAGTCCGCGTCCAAACGCCTTCTCATGGAAACTTATACATGACAAGTACCCTCCCTGCCGTCGACGCTTTGGATCCTGAACTTAGGACGGCGTTGACCGCGCTGGCTCGTACGCCCCAACTCCTCGTCGCCTGCGACTACGACGGGACGCTCGCGCCGATCGTCTCGGATCCGGCCTCGGCGACGCCGCGCCCCGAATCCGTCACGGCGTTGCGGCTGCTGGCCAATCTCCCCCAGACGAAGGTTTCGGTGATATCGGGCCGGGCGCTGCGCGATCTGGCGGTGTTGTCCCGGCTTCCCAGCGAGATCCATCTCGTCGGATCGCACGGCTCCGAATTCGACCTGGACTTCACAAGGGAGCTCACCTCTGAGCAGGTGGCGCTGCGCGTCAAGCTCACCGAGACGCTGACGACGATCGCCAACGGCCACGAGGGCGTGCGCGTCGAACCCAAGCCGGCCGGCGCGGCGCTGCACACCCGCGGCGCCGACCGCGAAGTCGCGGCGGCCGTGGTCGCCGAGGTCCGCTCCGGACCGGCCTCCTGGCCGGACATTCAGGCCATGGAAGGCAAGGAGGTCGTCGACCTCTCCGTGGTCACCACCCACAAGGGCAACGCGCTCGACGTGCTGCGACACCAGCTCGGCGCCTCGGCGGTGCTGTTCATCGGCGACGACGTCACCGACGAGAACGCCTTCGCGCAGCTTCGCGGACCCGACGTCGGCGTGCGCGTCGGAAAACAGGGGCACTCCAAGGCCACCTACCGAGTCGACGACACTCTCGACGTCGCCCAGCTGCTCGCGACGCTCGTGGAGATCCGGCGCAGCTGGCTGCACGGCGAAGACGCCCAGTTCATCGAGCGGTACTCGCTGCTCGGCGACGGCGCCGCGGTGGCGCTGCTTTCGCCCGACGCCCGCGTCGCCTGGATGTGCCACCCGCGCCCCGACTCCGGCGCGCTCTTCGCCTCTCTTCTCGGCGGAACTCCGGCCGGGCACTTCTCGATCTCGCCGGTCGCCGACGGCCTTCCGCTTGGACAGCGCTACATCCCCGACACGATGACCGTCGAGACGAAGTGGGCGGGACTGACCGTCGTCGACTGGATGGACTCCGCCCCGCTGCGCTCCGGCGACTCGCACACCACGGTGCTGGTGCGGGAGCTTTCGGGACGGACGAGGGCCGAGGTGGTGTTCGCGCCGCGTCCGGAATTCGGCCAGATGCAGGTGCGGCTGCAGCCCGTCGGCGACGGGCTCATGGTGCTCGGCGCCAACGAGCCGATGACGCTGCGATCCCCGGGCGTGGAATGGCACATCGAGTGCGACGGCGACAAGGACACCGCCAAAGCCACAATAGACTTGGCCAAGGCCGGCGGTTCGGTCGTGCTCGAGCTGCGGTGCGGATCCGACGACATGTCGCCCCCCGCCACGTCGCTCGAAGAGCGGCGACGCGACACCGAGGGCGACCGTCTCGAGTGGGTGCGGCAGCTCGACCTGCCCGCCAGAGACCGCGACATGGTGGTGCGCAGCGCGCTGACGCTGCGGGAGCTGTGCCACGAGCCGACCGGCGGGATCCTCGCCGCGCCCACGACCTCCCTGCCGGAGGACCTGGGCGGGGTGCGCAACTGGGACTACCGCTTCTGCTGGCTGCGCGACGGCTCCATGACCGCGCGGGCGCTTGTGGAGCTCGGGTCGCTGCACGAGGCCGAGAACTTCCTGCGGTGGGTGGCCCGAGTCGTGGAGAGCACCGGCGGCCACCCGGAATGGCTGGCGCCGCTGTACACCATCGACGGTCAGGCGCTTGGGCCTGAGGCGGTCATCGACACCCTCCCCGGCTACGCCGGATCGCGCCCGGTGCGGGTGTCCAACGCGGCCAACCGGCAGGTGCAGCTCGACGTGTTCGGTCCGGTCGCCGACCTCGTGGCGGCCGTGGCCGACCGCCGCGGCAGCCTCACCGAGTTCGAGGCCTCCGTGGTCACCTCCATGGCCGACGCGGTGGAGCGCCGCTGGCACGAGCCCGACCACGGGGTGTGGGAGGCCCGCCAGGCGCCGCGGCACCACGTGTACTCCAAGGTCATGTGCTGGTACACCATCGACAGAGCCCTGCACCTGTCGAAGCGCTTCGACATGCCCGCCAAGTCCACGTGGCCGGCGCTGCGGGAGGCCATCGCCAAAAACGTCACCGATCTGGGCTGGAACGACCAGGTCGAGGCGTACACGGCGTCCTACGGGACGACCGACCTGGACGCGGCCTCGCTGTGGATCGGCATCTCCGGGCTGCTGGCGCCGGACGACGTGCGGTTCGTCAAGACGGTCAACGCCATCGAGGCGGGGCTGCGCAGCGGTCCGACCGTGTACCGCTACCGCAGCGACGACGGCCTGCCCGGCACCGAGGGCGGCTTCATCCTGTGCGCGTCGTGGCTGGCCGAGGCCTACCTGCTCATCGGGCGGCGCACCGACGCCGAGGAGCTGTACCGCCAGATCCTCTTCTGCGCCGGCCCGACCGGCCTGCTGCCCGAGGAGTGGGACCCGCTCGCTGAGCGCGGCCTCGGCAACCACCCGCAGGCGTACTCGCACCTTGGCATGATCCGCTGCGCCATCCTGCTGAACGGACACCGCGCGGCCTCGCCCACGACCTGATCAGGTAGCGCGCAGCCAGCGCACTCCGTACGCGGGCACGGCGACGTCCACGACGCCGCCGGCCTCGACGTCGTGCTTGCTTCCGTCGCACAGGTCAACAAGCTGAGCCTTTGAGGGCAGGCGGTCGGGGGCCTTGGCGCGGAAGCGTCCGCCGCGTCCGGACACGTCGTGCACGCACAGCACCGTCGCCTCGCCGGAGGCGGGAGTGCGCTGCACCGCGAAGTAGTCGCCTCCGGCGTCGACGACCGTCTGCGCGGCGCCCGGGTGGAAGGCCGGCTCCGCGGTGCGGACGCGGATGCGTCGGCGCATCCGCGCGAACACGGCGCCGCGCAGGGACGTCGGGTCCGCCAGTTCGGCTTCGAGGGTCTCGCGGGCGAGTCGCTGCCGGTTGATCGTGCGCGCCTGGCCGGTGTGGTCGGCGCCTGCGACCCAGTTGCGGCCGCCGAAAAGCGCGTGGAAGTACACGGCGGGGACGCCGGCAAGCGAAAGCAGGATCGACTGGGCCGCCAGGAAGCGGTCGACCTGGCGATCGCGCGGCTCGTCGACGCCGGTCGCGCCGAGCGCGTCGAAATAGGAGGCGTTCAGCTCGTACGGGCTTTTCGCGCCGTCTTCGCGGCTGCGGTAGGACACCCTGCCGCCGCCGGCCTCGACGTCGGCGCACAGCGCGGCTATCTCCTCGGCGGGCACGAGGCCCTCGACCGGCCGCACGCCGATCCCGTCGTGCGAGCCGAGGAAGTTGAAGAACGTGGCCTGCTCCCCCGGCGCCTCCAGCGAGGCGGCCCACCGGCTCATCCGAGAGGCGTCGCCGGAGCGAAACGACGTCAGCGTCAGCGGCGCGAGCGGGAACTGGTACACCAGGTGCGCCTCATTCGCGTCGTCGCCGAAGTAGGAGACGTTCTCGGCGTGGGGCACGTTGGTCTCGGTGATCAGCAGCGTGCCGGGCGCGACCACGTCGACGACCGTGCGCCACAGCCGCACGATCTCGTGGGTTTCGGGGAGGTGGACGCAGGACGTCCCGATCTGTTTCCACAGGAACGCCACGGCGTCCAGGCGCAGCATCCCCGCGCCGTGCGCCAGATATTCCAGCATCTGCGCGGTGACGGCGAGCAGCACTTCGGGGTTGGCGTAGTTGAGGTCGATCTGGTCGGGACTGAAGGTCGTCCACACCCAGCGCTCGACGTCTCCCTTCGCCCATGTCGGGGTCAGCAGCGGCGAGGTGCGCGGGCGCGTCACGGATCGCAGGTCGGCGTCGCGGTCGACGGCGATGTAGTAGTCGACGTACTCCGGGTCGCCGCACTGCGAGCGCAGGAACCAGCGGTGCGACGCCGAGGTGTGGTTGACGACGGAGTCGAGCATGAGCCGGCGGTCCGCGGCGAGCCGCTCCACGTGGCTCCAGTCCCCCAACCGCGGGTCGACGGCGGCGTAGTCGGCCACGGCGAAGCCGTCGTCTGAGGTGGAGGGGTAGTGCGGCAGCAGGTGGAGGCCGGTCACGGCGTCGCCGACGTGGGCGTCGAGAAAGTCGCCGAGGACTTCAAGCGGCGGCCGGCCATGCTCACGGACCTGGTCCCCGTAGGCGATGAGGACCACGTCGGTCTCGTCGAACAGCGTCTCGCGCGCGGCGACGGCGCGGTCGCGCCGTGCGAATCGGCCCATCGTCTCCAGCAGGCGGGGCAGGATCCCTTCTGCGACTTCCGGTCCGTAAATCCGCGCCAGGTGAGAGCGGATTCGCACCACGGAACTGTCAGGAAACATTATGGACTCCTGTGCGGTCGGCCGGGTTCGGCGTCGAACTTTACAGTCACGCCGTGTCGCGCCGTAGCCGCGCGGCCGAGGTTGCGACAAGGTTGCCCTGAAGTTTCATCGTTACAGCCCCGTTATTGACCCTGTACGCGACCAATGCCATGATTCTGCAGTCCGAACCGAGTCAAATCACAATTACTCGCCCGGAGATTGAAATTGAATAGCGCGAAGTACCTCAAATACGGGGTCGCCGTCTGCGGCATTTCTGCCCTGGCCGCGTCCGCGGCCTGCACACCCAGCGGCTCCGACAGCAACGAAATGGTGTGGGCCATCGGCGGCGCGGAAGCCACGGAAGGCGGCTCTTACCAAAAGATCGTGGAGCTGTGGAACGAAAAGAATCCCGACACTCCGATCCGCATTGAAACTCTTCCAGAAGAAGCCGACCTGCAGCGTGAGCAGCACGCGCTTGAGCTCCAAGCTGGCAACAGCACGTTCGACGTGCTCGGCGTAGACGTGGTCTGGACCGGCGAGTACGCCCAGAACGGCTGGATCGAAAGCCTCGAGGACGTCCGCGGCGACATCGAGGCCGCCTCGCTGCCGGGTCCCTTCGAGTCCGCCACGTGGGAGGGCGAGCTGTGGGCCGCGCCTTACACCACCAACGGCGGCTTCCTGTACTACCGCACCGACCTTGTCGAAGAGCCGCCCACGACGTGGGAGGAATTGTGCACCGTCGCCGAAGACGTCGGCGGCGCCGAAGACATCGGCGGGTTCATCGGACAGGGCGCCAAGTACGAGGGCTTCGTCGTCAACTGGCTCGAGTACTACTGGGGCGCCGGCGGCGAGCTCTACAACGAAGACCAGTCCGAAGTCGTCCTGGACGACGCCGCCGCGACCCAGGCCACCGAGTTCATGACCGACTCGCTCGACGGCTGCTACGCCGCGGGCTTCAATACCGCCAAAGAGGAAGAGGCCAGCAACATATTCCAGGAAGGCGACGCCGTCTTCATGCGGAACTGGCCGTACGTGTACGACGAGATCGAAGGCGATCCGGAGCACCCGCTCCACGGCAAGGTGGGCATCGCCCCGCTGCCGACGTTCACCGGCGAGGGCAGCACGTCCGGAACCGGCGGGTTCCACAACGCCGTCAGCGCCTTCTCCGAGAAGAAGGACGAGTCCAAGGAGTTCGTGACCTGGGCCTCCACCGACCCAGAGGCGCAAAAGCTGCTCGCCGAGAGCCGGCTGCCCGCGACCATGGCCTCGGTCTACGACGACTTCGCCGACGACCCGGTGATGTCGCTGTTGTCCACGGTGCTCCAAGACGCCAAGGCCCGTCCGGCGGTGCCGTCGTGGAACCAGGTCAGCGAAGACATGCAGGGCGCGCTGCACCCGGCCTACAACGGCGACGGAGACGTCGGCGGCGCGGTAGGCGAGGTGCGCACGTCGCTCGAAAAAGCCATCGAATAGTCGCGAGCGGGTACTGATATGGCAAACACAGATACTGAAACCGCCGAGACGCCCAAGGCGGCCAAGCCGCCCGGCGGCGGCCCGGACACCTCCGAGGCCTTCAAGAAAAAGGGGCTTTCGGAAAGCGCTCTGGCGCGAGTGTTCGTGTCGCCGTCGATAGCGCTGATCGCGCTCGTGGCGATGTTCCCGATCATCTACGCCGTGGTGCTGAGCCTCCTGTCCTACCAAGGCAGGCAAAACGAGGGCTTCGGCGGCATAGAAAACTACGTCGAGGGTCTCGCCGACCCTCGGTTCTGGGAGTCGCTCGAGTTCACGTTCCTCTTCTCGGTCGTCTCGGTGGCGTTCGAGTTCGCCATCGGCATGGGATTCGCGTTGCTGATGAACCAGGCGATGCGCGGTCGGGGAATCACCCGGGCCGCGATCCTGATCCCGTGGGTCATCCCCACGGTCATCGCCGCCCAGATGTGGCACAGCATGTTCAACGTCTCGCCCGGGTTCATCAACACCGTCTTCGGGCTCGGCGACTTCAACTGGCTGGGACAGCCGGGATGGGCCACGTTCGCGGTGATCTTCGCCGACGTGTGGAAGACCGCGCCGTTCGTGGCCCTGCTGCTTTTGGCAGGTCTGCAGACGATCCCCGCGGACGTCTACGAGAGCAGCCGCGTCGACGGCGCCGGAGCGTGGCAGCGCTTCTGGCACATCACGCTTCCGCTGCTGAAGCCGGCGATCCTGGTGGCGCTGCTGTTCCGCACCGTCGAGTCGCTGCGGGTCTACGACCTTCCCGCGGTCATGACAGGAGGAGCGCACGGCACCGAGCCGCTGTCGATGCTGGTGCGTCACTTCATCATCGTCAACCCCGACCCGGGGATGAGCTCGGCGCTTTCGACCGTCACCTTCATCGTGATTCTCGGGGTAGGAATGATCTTTGTGACCTTGCTCGGCAGGGACCTCGTGATCGGCAAGGAGGACAGATGATGAGCGCCGACACCGCGACTCCGACCGAAAGCAAGGCGCCCCGCAAGTCCAAGGGACGCTCGGGGCCGATCGAAAAGGACACCGCTCTGCGCAGCTGGGGCAAGTCGGGAATGCTCGGCCTGGTTCTGCTGTGGTGCCTCTTCCCGTTCTTCTGGCTGATCATGACCAGCCTCAAGACGGGAAGGGCGCTGAACAGCCCCAACCTGTTCGAGGGGCCGTTCAGCTTGAGCAACTACACGGCCGTCTTCGACGTGGACTTCCACCTGAACCTGAGGAACTCCTTTGCCATCGCGGGAATCACGACGATCCTGTGCGTCGTCATCGGCTCGCTGGCGGCGTACGCGCTGGTCCGGCTGCCGATGAAGGGCAAGATCCTCATGCTGTCCGGCGTGCTGGCGATCTCGCTGTTCCCGCCGGTGGCTCTGGTGCCGCCGCTATACGAGGCGTGGCTCGCCGTCGGACTGCTCAACAAGTGGGAAGGTCTGTACATCCCGTACACGGCGTTCACGCTGCCGCTGACGATATTCATCTTGGTGACGTTCTTCGCGGCGATCCCCAAGGATCTCAACGAAGCGGCCAAGATCGACGGCGCCACTCCGTTCCAGACGTTCTACAAGGTGATCTTCCCGCTGGCCACGCCCGGCGTGTTCGCCGCGGCGATCATCATCTTCGTGCTCTCCTGGAACGAGTTCCTGCTGGCGAGCACGTTCGCGCCGCGCAACCCCGAGGTCGCGCAGACGGTCCCGGTGGCGATCGCGTCGTTCACCGGCGCCAGTCAGTACGACGTGCCGCTCGGCACGCTCACCGCCGCGTCGGTGATCGTGACCGTCCCGATGATCATCATCGCTTTGATTTTCCAGAAGCGGATCATCTCCGGTCTGACCGCCGGCGGCGTCAAAGGCTGATCGCTTCGCTTCTCTCCTCGTTGAGGCCGCTCGCCTGCGCGGGCGGCCTCAACCGCGTTCCGGCCGCGCCGCCTCGCCGACGACGATCACCGCCGGACTGGTCACGTCCGCTTCGGCGACGGCCCCCAGGGTGGAGCGGACGACGCGCTGCCGCGGGGTCGAAGCGTCCATGATCGCCGCCGCAGGAGTCCGTTGGGACCGGCCGGCGGCCACGAGCGCGGCGGTCACGGCTTTCAGGTTGCGCACGGCCATGAGCAGCACGACGGTGCCGCGCAGCCTGCCCACCGCGTCCCAGTCGACCAGGCTTTCCGGATGGCCCGGCGGCAGGTGCCCGCTGACGACGACGAACTCGTGGACCAGACCGCGCTCGGTCACCGGGATGCCGGCGAGCGCCGGTGCGGCCAGCGCGCTGGTGACGCCGGGAATCACGTGCACCGGCAGTCCCGCGGCCGCGCAGGCGTCGAGCTCTTCGCCGCCGCGGCCGAACACGAAGCCGTCTCCGCCCTTGAGGCGCACGACGTGCTTTCCGGCGCCGGCGCGGTCGATCATGACCGCGTTGATTTCGTCCTGCGTGGCCTGACGCCCGTACGGGATCTTGGCGGCGTCGACGATCTCGCAGGTGTCGGGCAGCTCCTCGAGCAGCGCGGCCGGCGCCAGCCGGTCGGCGACGACCACGTCGGCGCGACCCAGGGCGCGACGTCCGGCCACGGTGATCAGCGTCGGATCGCCCGGTCCGGCGCCGACGATCGTCACGCCGGGGATCTCTCGCCGGGGCCGAAACGACGGCGCGGCCAGGCTCCCGTCGGCGAGCTTTTCGGCGACGGCGTCGCGCAGCCGGGCGGCGCGG
>JBOGDN010000215.1:0-3042 GCA_050742995.1 Stackebrandtia sp.
GCATTGGGCGCGGTAGAAGTCCGGCTTCGCCTCGTCCAGGAACGCCAGCGTCTCGGCGAGGGTCTCCTCCGTCTCGCCGGGGAATCCGACGATGAGCGAGGCGTACGTCACGATGCCCAGCTCGCGACAGCGCGAGATGGCGTGCAGGTAGTCCTCGGGGCGGGAGGTCTTGTTCATGTTCTTGAGCTGCCGGGCGCTGCCGGATTCGACGCCGAGGAACACGCCTTCGCAGCCGCTCTCGCGCATGAGATCCAGCGCCTCGTCGTCGACGTGGTCGGAGCGCAGATAGCTGTTCCACTTCAGGCCGTATCCCTTGCGGATCATCATCCGCAGGATCTCCTTGAAGCGCGGTTTCGGCACGTTGAACGTGTCGTCGATGATCGTCAACGTCGAAACGGGGCCAAGCGCCGTGATGCGGTCGAGTTCCTGCTCCACCAGGTCCACGTCGAGGTAGGTGTACTTTCCCGCCCGGCCCGGGAACCCGCAGAAGGCGCAGTTGAACGGGCACGACTTGGCGGTGCGGATGCTGAGGAACTCTCCGATGTCCTCGCCGCGGAAAAGCGAGTAGTCGACCGGGTAGTCGACAAGGGAGTTGCTCTCCGTCTCGGCGGCGGTGAACTCCCAGCTCTCGGCGCGGTACGCGATGTTCGGGACGTCGGCAAGGCTGCCCTGGTCCCGGCACAGCACGTCGAGCACCCGAACCAGCGTGGCCTCGCCTTCGGAGCTGAACACGTAGACGTCGGCGCCGAGCATGTCGAGCAGGCCCGCCAGCTCGTCTTGCGGCATCGTCTTCGGCTTGTCGGCCAGGTACGGACCGCCGACGATGACCTTCGTGTTCGGGCTGAGCCGCCGCACAAGCGAGAGGATCTCCAGGATCGGCTGCGGCGACACGTAGACGGTCGTGGTGATGACCAGGCACCGCACGTCGTCGTTGCGCAGCTTCTCCTCAAGCAGCTCCCGCTGCTCCCGGAACAGGTTGACGTAGTCCCACTGAAAGCCCGCCCGCTGCAGGTACGAGCCGAGGTAGGTGATGACCGGCCAGAGAAAGTCGGCGTTGGACAGCGCGGGACCGCCGCGCGGCGCGTGGGCGTTCAGCACGTCCATCGCGGTCATCTCGCGACCGTCGAGCCGCATCGCGGCCAGGGCCACGTCGCGGTAGGCCGCCTGCCGCACGCCGGTGGCCCGCATGCTCGCGACGTACTCGTCGAAGTCGCCGCCGTTGTAGCCCACAAGCAGGACATCCGTACTCACGCCAAGGCTCCTTAGGTCAGTGTGTCGCCGTCTTAACGGCAGGGGGTCAGAGATCGAACTCGGCGGCGGCGACCGCTGCGGGGGCTGTGCGCCGGACGAGATTCTGCACGTCCGTGTCAAGTTCGGCGGTGATGCGCCGCGCCGCCTCCGTGAATCTGGCGAGCACGTCGGCGGCGTCTTCCTCGTCGAGCGCGCCGACGTCGTGCACCAACTCCCCCGACCAGCGCCGGCCGGCGCGGTCGAGAGTCAAAAGCACGTCGAACTTGACCGGTCCCGGGTCAAGTCGCACCCGGGAACGGTCGCCGTCGGGCTGGGGACCGACGTAGTTGACGGCGAACAGGGCGGACAATCGCGTGCCGCGCCGCTGCGCGGTGTCCCAGACCCGGGAGATCTCCGGCAGCGGAAGGTCGCAGTGGGCGAAGGTCCTGACGCACTCGGCGCCCCAGTCCCGCAGCCACTCTCGGACCGTCCCGTCGTCCGGCGCCCGCATGCGCAGGGGCAGAGTGTTGACGAAGTAGCCGACCGTGTGGTCGAACTCCGGCAGCCCGCGCGCGGTGCACGGGACGCCCACGACATGTCCGGTCGCCGTGGCGTACGGATCCAGCGCGACGGCGTAAGCCGCCGACAGCACCGTGAACGGACTGATCCGCAGCTCCCGACACTGTCGCTCCACCGCTTCGGCCAGCGCGTCGTCGAGGCGAAACGGCATCCGGCGGCCCGACCGCGGCCGGACGTCGGCGTGCGCGAGGTCGGTGCGCACCTGAAGCGGAGACAGGCCGGACAATTGCGCGCGCCACCACTGTCGCTGTTCGTCGGCGGCCGGGCCGGCGACGAACTCGGCCTGCCAGGCGGCGAAGTCGCGATACGGCGCGGCGGGCGGGTCCGCGGTCTCCTTGCCTTCGTACCGTCGCCATGTCTCGTCGAGCAGAACCTGGAAGCTCACCGCGTCGCAGGCGACGTGATGCACCATGACGGTGACCAGGCGCCCGTGCTGCGGCAGGTGCGCCACGTGCAGGCGGACCGGCTGCTCGCGGTCGAGCCGATAAGGCCGGGCGCATGCCTGCTCGGCGACCCGCACCGCCTCGTCGACACCGGCGTCGGGAAGCGTGCGGCGCTCCTCCTGGATCACGACGTCGTCGTCGACGACGAGGGTGGCGCCGCCCGCTCCCATCTGGTATCGGGTGCGCAGGGTCTCGTGACGTCGGGCCGAGGCCCGCAGGGCGGCCGCGAAACGGTCGACGTCGAAGTCGCCTCGAATGTGTTCACACCAGACGGACGTGTACGCGGCGCTGTCGCCGGCATACCGCTCCGCGGCGAGGATCTCGACCTGGCCGACGGAGGGCCGTCGCAGGCTCGGCGGCACAGAGCACACCGGCGGGCGCTGGGCGCCTTGCGGCTGAGCCAGAGCGATTTCGACCCGCTTCGCCCAATGCGCCAGATCCGCCGCCTCGAAAAGCGGCTGCAGCTCCAGTTCCACGCCGAGCGCGCCGCCAACGCGGAGGATGAGCTGGAACGCCAGGATCGAGTGCCCGCCGGCGTCGAAGAAGTTGTGCTCCAAGGTGAGGTCGGGGCGGCCGAGCAGGGCCCGGGCCTCTTCGAGCAGCAGTTCCGCCAGCGGCGTCGTCACTCGGGCGGGCGCGGCGTCGTCGGCCGCCGGGGGTGCGGCGTCCGGGGAGGTCGGCGATGCGGCGGGCTCCCGCACGGTCGGCGGGTCGGCGACGTCCGCGGCGAGCAGCCGCCGCACGGCGGCGCGGTCGAGCTTGCCGGTCGCGGTGAGCGGCAGCCGCGGCA
>JBOGDN010000216.1:0-4603 GCA_050742995.1 Stackebrandtia sp.
TCGCAAGAGGGCTCGGGCGACGACGACTCCAAGGGCGCGTCCCCGTCCTCGACTCCCGCCGACGACAAGACTCCGTCGGAGGACGAGCCGAGTCCCACGTCCGACGACTCGGGGTCTCCGTCGACGGTGACGGTGCCGTACGTGCTGACGCTGAGCGAGGGCCAGGCGCGCAGGACGCTCACTGGAGCGCAGCTGCGTCCGGCCGTGACATACGAGGGTTCCGGGGACGTCGAGTGCAAGGTCGTCTCGCAGGATCCCCCCGCGGGAGAGAAAGCGGATCCGAACTCGACGGTCACGGTCGTCGTGGAGCGCGCCGAGGAATCCTGTCCCGGCGACGGCTGAAGCCGACGGGAGCTCATTCGACAGAAGGAGTCCCAACACGGTCTGCGGGCGGACGTCGCGGGCATTTCAGACACATATGCTCGTACACCATGAATGTCGCCATCCAGGTCGCCGGCCTGGTCAAAAAATACGGAGACCTCACCGCCGTGCGGGACGTGTCGTTCGACGTCGCCTCCGGGGAGTTCTTCGGCATCTTGGGGCCCAACGGCGCCGGCAAAACCACCACCTTGGAACTAATCGAGGGACTGCGAGAGCCCGACGCCGGCACGGTGTCCCTATTGGGAGCCTCACCGTGGCCTCGCAACCGGGAGCTGGCCGTCCGCATCGGCGTCCAGCTGCAGGCGACGGCTTTCTTCGCGCGGCTGACCGCTCGCGAACAGCTGCGCACCTTCGCGGAGCTGTACGGCGTGTCCAAAAAGCGCGCCGACGAAATGCTCGAGGTCGTCGGTCTGACGGACAAGGCTTCGACTCGGATCGAGAAGCTGTCGGGGGGCCAGGCGCAGCGGCTTTCGATCGCCTGCGCGCTGGTGAACGACCCCGAGGTGGTGTTCCTGGACGAGCCGACAGCCGCGCTCGATCCGCAGGCGCGACGAAACCTGTGGGACCTGCTGCGGCAGCTCAACACGGATGGACGCACCGTCGTGCTGACCACGCACTATATGGACGAAGCCGAGTCGCTATGCGAGCGCGTGGCTATTATGGACAATGGTGAGATCCTCACGATCAACTCCCCCGCCGCGCTCGTGCGCGACCTGAACGCGGCGACCCACATCTCCATCTCGAGCGGGCATCTGTCGGCGGAGCAGGCCACGAGCGTCGCCGCGGGCGCGGCCGAGATCGACGACGACGGCATCGACCTGACGTTCACTACGCACCGACCCGCCGGAGTGCTCACCGCGCTCGCCGAACGCGAAGCCCTCGACGGCCTGCGCGTGCGCGGCGCCACCCTCGAGGACGTATTCCTCAACCTGACCGGACGGGAGTACCGCGCCTGATGAGCAGTTTCGCGAGTCTGTCCAAGGCGCTGTTTATCGGTTTCCTGCGCGACAAGGTCACCATTTTCTTCACCATCTTCTTCCCGTTGATGTTTCTGGTCATCTTCAACGCGCTGTTCTCGGACCCGGAAGCCGCGTCCAGCCGAATCGTCACGGTCGGCGAGGTGGAGATTCTCGACACCTTGGAGTCCGAAGATCCGCAGGCCTATGAGGACTTGTTCGACGTAGAGGAGGAAACCGACGCCGAGACCGCGCTGGAGACGGTGCGGCAGGGCGACGCCGACGCCGCGGTCCGCCAAGACGGCACGAAGGTCGTGGTCTACTTCTCGGCCGCCGACCCCACCCGCGCGGCGATCGTGGTGAACTCGCTGGACGGCGTGGTGACGGAGACCAATCTGGAGATCTTGCGCCAGGCCGCCGACGAGGACGTGCCCACATACGTCGCCGAAGGTCGCCAAGTCGAAGACGAATCGCTGACCGCCATTCAGTTCTTCACCCCGGGACTGCTGGGGTTCGCGGTGGCGATCTCGGGCGTATTCGGCGCGGCGGCCACGCTGGTGAGCTGGCGCAGGGACAAGATCCTGCGACGGCTGCGGCTGACCCCGGTTTCCATACCCTCGATGCTCGGCGCTCGGGTCGGCGTGAGCCTGACGATCGCGATCGTCCAGATGTTCGTGTTCATCGGAGTCGCCTCGCTGCCGTTCTACGGTCTGCGGCTCACCGAGTACTGGTGGATGGCGATTCCGGTGCTGCTGACGGGCACGCTGGCGCTGCTTGCCCTGGGGACCTTGGTCGGCGGGATCGCCAAAACCCCCGAAGGCGCCAGCGGACTCAGCAACCTGGTGGTGATGCCGATGTCCTTCGCCTCGGGCGTGTTCTATCCCGTGGAGCAGTCGCCGCAGTGGCTGCAGACGATCTCGTGGGTCTCGCCGCTGCGTCATATGAACGACGCGTTGCTTGCGGTAATGGTGCGCGGCGAGGGCCCGACAAGCGTGCTGCCGCAGCTGGGGCTGCTCGCGGCGTTCACGGTCGCGGTCAGCCTGATCGCCTGGAAAATGTTCAATTGGGACGAGCTGTAGCCGCGTCGCCGGCGTCGTCGCGGGCGGCCAGCACCGCGTCGTAGACGACGCGCTTCGGCACGCCGAAGCGGCGGGCCGTCCGCGACATGGCCTCCTTGCGGTCGACGCCGTCCGCGATCAGGGTCGACACCTCCGCGGCCAGCCGCGACGGCGCCACCGGCCCGTCGTCGGCGGGGTCGTGCCCGGCTACGACGAAGGTCACCTCGCCGCGGGGCGGGTCGTCGGCCGCGCCGGCGGCGAGGTCGCCGAGCCCGCCGCGGCGCACCTCTTCATGGGTCTTGGTCAGCTCACGGCACAGCGCCGCCGGACGGTTCGCGCCGAAGGCCTCCGCCAGTTCGCGCAGGCTGGCCTCGGCCCGTCGCGGCGACTCGAAGAACACCAGCGTGCGAGGCTCCCGCGCCAGCTCAGCGACGCGTCTGGCCCGCTCGGCGGGCTTTCTGGGCAGGAAGCCCTCGAAGCAGAAGCGGTCGCACGGCAGCCCGGACAGCGCGAGGGCGGTGGTCACCGCGCTGGGACCGGGCGCGGACGTCACTGAAACTCCGGCGTCGACGGCCGCGCGCACCAGCCGGTACCCGGGGTCGGAGACGCTCGGCATTCCGCCGTCGGTGATGAGGGCGACCGTCGACCCCTCGCCGAGCATGTCGAGCAGCTGCGGAGTCCGCTGCCGCTCATTTCCCTCGAAATAGGACACGACACGCCCGGGAATCTCGACGTCCATATCGGCGGCGAGGCGCCGCAGGCGACGGGTGTCCTCGGCGGCGACCACATCGGCGTCGGCAAGGGCGGCAGCCAGGCGCGGCGACGCGTCGGCGGGATTCCCCAGCGGGGCGCCCACGAGGATCAGGACTCCCGTTGCCCGTTGCCGGGATTCCCCTTGCCGGGCAGAGGAATGCGACGCCGCGGCGGCGGGCTCGCTGTCAGATGACATCTGATCATTATCGACGCTGCCGCATCAGCGGCGACACACGTCTCTCAGATTAACAGCTAGTCGGGGTTTGACTCCAGTCTGCGTCGGCAATCCGACAGACCATTGTAAGACCCGTTAAGCCTTAGGCATACTGGTCTCGTCTCCGCCTCGCGGAGCGAGCCGCCAGCTGACCCTCCCGACCGCGTGGAGCCCACAATGCTTACTGTGCTGCGTTCGGCGTCACTTTCGACCAAGATCGTCGCAGGACTGAGCGGTCTAATCCTGGGATACCTCTTTATCCGCACCCTCGCGGGCTGGATCAACGCCAACTTCGTCGCCGTGGCGATCGGCGTGGGCGTGCTGGCCGCGACTGCCGTCGGCTCCCTGGGGTTCCGCCATTTCTATGTGACGCAACGGCAGCGCCGCGACGAGGACTCCCCCGAGCGCCACCTGGCCGAATGCGACGAGATGGACATCCCGCAGTTCGAGTCCTGGGTGGCGCAGCTGCTGCTTCGCGACGGCTTCCGCAAGGTGCGCTTCATCGGCCGCTCCGGGGACTTCGGCAGCAACTTCCTGGCCACCGCCCCCGACGCCAGCCGCGTCGTGGTGCGCGCCAAGCCAGACGACGGCACCCTTGGCCGGCGAGGCGCCCGGCACATTCAGGCGCTCGGCGCCG
Source organism: Stackebrandtia sp. (assembly GCA_050742995.1). Classification (GTDB taxonomy): domain Bacteria; phylum Actinomycetota; class Actinomycetes; order Mycobacteriales; family Micromonosporaceae; genus Stackebrandtia. The sequence goes on from JBOGDN010000216.1 coordinate 4,000, forward strand.
ACGCGCGCGGCAAATGGCAGACCGACACCGCGATCCTGGTGACCAACGCCGACATGCACCCGGTGCGCACCGCCGCGCGGCACGACGCGCTGGCCGCGCAGCTGGGCGTGGTGCTCGTCGACCGCTTCGAGCTGGCCGTCTGGGTCGCCGAGCGGGAACTGCCCGCCCTGCCGGCCGCTCCCGTCCACGTCGGATAAGACACGCCCGAGAAACCGCCGACGACGGCAGGCTGCGGCCGCCGCGAATCGGCGCGGGGTTGCCTTTTTACTTGAGGTCGGCGGCTCCACGACCTGCGAAGACGCCGCCTGTTGTCGGCTTTTGACCCTTTTAAGGCTTTTAGCGGGAAAACGCCTGCCGTTTCGGCCCTTCCCCCTGGCACGAAGTGACGATTTACGGCCCCTTCGTGTCCCATAGATTGGTCCTCGTAAGGCAGACAAGCCGCCGACCGGCGGCAGCAGCACCTCAATAAGGAGCATGAGATGACTGACTTCGACGGTGACGGCGGCTACGACCTCAACGCCGACGGCATTGAAGACAACACCATGGACACCGGCGGCGACACCTACGTCGACACCGACTACGACGGCGTGGCCGACGGCGTGGT
>JBOGDN010000217.1:0-1803 GCA_050742995.1 Stackebrandtia sp.
GACATCGTCACCGCCGAGCTGATGTCGCGCACCAAGCACCAGGCGATCGTCGGCAACATCGGACACTTCGACAACGAGATCGACATGGCTGGACTGGCCGCGACCGCGGGCATGACCAACATCGAGATCAAGCCTCAGGTCCACGAGTGGAGGTTCCCGGACGGTCACACGATCATCGTGCTTTCCGAGGGCCGCCTGCTGAACCTGGGCAACGCCACCGGCCACCCGTCGTTCGTCATGAGCAACAGCTTCGCCAACCAGGTGCTGGCGCAGATCGAGGTGTTCACCAAGCCCGGCGACTACGCCGTCGGCGTGTACACGCTGCCCAAGGAGCTCGACGAGAAGGTCGCCCGGCTCCACCTCGACGCGTTGGGCGTGCGGCTCACCGTGCTGAGCAAGGACCAGGCCGACTACCTCGGCCTGCCCGTGGAGGGCCCCTACAAGTCCGAGCACTACCGGTACTGATCGCGGCGAATCTAAGAGTTCCTGGCTTTGTCCCGTTTCCTGCTGCGCGTTCACCGGGCGCGACGGTCCTTGCGAAGCGCCGTCGTTGGAGTTTTTACTCGCGGCGTTGTCGGCGCTTCCGCATCCGACACCGGGATGCGGGAGCGCCTCCGCCTTGTTCTTGTCTGCTCGATCACGCGGGACTTGCGGCCGTACAGCGGCTTACGGCCGTTGCCCTCGCCTGGAGGCCGCTCGCCACGGAAGAGGACTCCCACACAGGCCCTAGGGTGGGACGCGATGAACGCCGGGACGCCAGAGCCGATCAGCCATCGCCGAATCGTCGTAGACCAGTTCGGCGGTCCCGACCGGCTGCGCCTGGCGACGACGACGACCTCGCCGCGCGCTGGCTGCGCGCGGCTGAAGGTGCTGGCGATCGGGACCGGGTTCACAGACCTGATGGCGCGCAACGGCGAGTACCTGCTCCAGCGCAAGACGCCCTTCTCCCCCGGCTACCAGCTGGTCGGCGAGGTCGTCGACTGTCAAGCCGACCCGAAAGACCCGCACGCCGACCGCCTCGCGCCGGGAACTGTCGTGGCGGCGTGTCTGACCGCCATGGGCGCCTACGCCGAATACGTCAGCGTTCCCGCCGATCTGTTGACGGTCGTGCCCGAAGGCCTGGACCCGCTCGTCGCGGCGGCCATGCCGCTGGACTACCTGACGGCCGTCAGCCTGCTCGACCGGCACGGCCGGGTCAAACCCGGCGACGCCGTGCTGATCCACGGCGCCACCGGAGGCGTCGGAGACGCGTTGTGCCAGTTGGGAACCTTGCGCGGCTTGACCATGTACGGCACGGCCTCGCAGCGCAGCATCGCGCGGCTGAAACGCTACGACGTCACCCCGATCGACTACCGGACCCAGGACGTCGCCGCCGAAGTGCGGCGCCTCCGGCCGGAAGGGCTCGACGCCGTGTTCGACCACATCGGAGGCAAGTCGCTGCGGCCGAACTTCCGGCTGCTCGCTCCCGGCGGAGTGCTCGTCAGCTACGCGTTCATCGGCCGCCCGGGACGGATTCTGCGCGACACCGTCGGCGGGGCGATCCACAACATGCTGCTGGGTTTGCCGCCCGGCAGGCGAACCGCGGTCTGCTCGGTGACTTCCGAAATCAAATCCGATCCCGGCTGGGCCCGCGACAATCTCGGCCGGCTCTTCGATCTGGCGCTTCGCGGCGACGTCAAGCCGCACGTCCGCGCCGTCTGCCCGTTGAAGGACGCCGCGAAGGCCCACGTCGCCCTCGAAAGCCGAGACGCCGTCGGGAAGATCATCCTCATTCCTTGACACACGCCCGCGGCGGCCGAGAAG
>JBOGDN010000218.1:0-2784 GCA_050742995.1 Stackebrandtia sp.
GGCCTGGGTGTCTCCAAGCGTGCGGTTTTCGAACGGCGAGCCGGTGTGGACCCGCACCTGCCGAGAGACCAGGCCGTCGGCTTGACGTTCCAGCTCGGCCAGCCGCTCCACGATGCGCGCACCTCCCAGCAGCTCGGCCAGCACGTTGGCCTCCTCGCCGTTCAAAACGACGCATTCGGCGGTGGTGTCGGGATCGGAGCGGTCGTAGATCACCAGCTCGCGCCGGCCCGAGCGGTGGCTCACCACTCCGAGGTGGCGGCCTCGCTCGGTGGCCAGCTCGTATCGCAGTCCGATCCCCGGCAGTGCCGTGCGTTCGACGTCCATCGGGCTTCCTTTGGCAACGATTGCGGTTTCCTTACCCGCGGTGTCGGCGAGATCTCGCCGATCATTCCACCCGCCGCGCTCGCGGCGGTCAGCGGCTGTTTTCCTCTTCGGCCACCTGACGCCGGACCTCGTCCATGTCGACGTCGCGGATCTTGCCGATCAGCTCGTCGAGCGCGGCGCCGGCCAGCGCGCCGGCTTGGGCGAACACGAGGATGCCGTCCCGAAACGCCATGAGCGTCGGTATCGACGAGATGTTGGCCTGCTGCGCGAGCGCCGGCTCGGCTTCGGTGTCGACCTTGGCGAAAGTCACGTCGGCGTGCTTTTCGCTGGCGGCCTCGAAGACCGGAGCGAATCGCCGGCAGGGCCCGCACCAGGCGGCCCAGAAGTCGACCAGCAGGATGCCGTCGGAGTCGACGGTCTTGTCGAAGGTCTCGGCTGTCAAGTTGACGGTGGCCATGTCGCCTGCTCTTTCGTCGGTTCGGTCGCGAGAGGCCGTATACCTCCCATGGGTATAAGAACCCGCGTCGCCCGCAGGTTATTCCACGATGTCAGCGCCGCGCGACCTGTTCGCGCAGGTGCCCCAGGACCACCGGGTCAATGTGACCGGACGCCAGCCGCTCTTCCAGGTTCGCCGCGCCGGCCCAGTTTTCCAGCGCGGCCTCCAGGTCGTCGTCGGCATGGCCGACCGCCGCCAGCATCTGGCGGACCTCCGCGGCGAGATCGCCCTCAAGCCGCAGCAGCGTCGCCGGATCCGCCTTGGTGAAATACATCCGGTGCAGCTGCAGCATCCGTCCCAGCTCGGCGACCGGCTCGACGTGATCGTCGACGCGCAGGTCCACGGCGACGTCGCTGCCGCCGCCGTAACCCTGGCTCTCGCCCACCACGTACAACGCCGCGGCCTGCTTCCCCCGCCGGTCGCCCCCGACCAGGTCCCCGGCCCGCAGCGAGACGAACAGCCGCTCCGGAAACGGCAGGTCGCCCGCGTCCTGCCAGGCGCGCTCCATCTCGTCGAGGACCTCCGGCCCCGTCAAGATGTTGCCCTGAATCGCGAACCCGTCCCCCGCGCGGCCGCCGGCCCAGTCCATGCACTCCTCGCCGGTGTACGTCGCCGCGTCGCCCTCGGCGTCGACGACCCCGAACTGCCGCCGCGCCCGGCCCTGATCGCCGGCGGCCAAGGCCGCGACGGTCTCCTCCGCCGCGACCCCGGTGCGCAACAGCGTCAACCCCTGCTCGCGAAACGCCGAGTTGGCGTAAGCCTGAGTGGCCACCGCCCCCACCCCGGCTTGCGCGGCCGGGACGATCGCGCCCACCGCGAGAAATTTGCTGGCCACAGCCACACCGTGCATGCCGCCGTCGTCTGAACGCGCCGCTATCGAGAAAGTCATGAGCGCCACGGTATCGCCTCGCGCCCGCCCCAAACCCTCGTGTAAGGTGATGCCTCGCGCCCCGCCTCGGTGCGCGACTACAGTTGGCTGCGGGCTCGCCGCCGCCGGCCACAACTACATACACGCGCGAGTGGCGGAATGGCAGACGCGCTAGCTTGAGGTGCTAGTGTCCTATTATCGGACGTGGGGGTTCAAGTCCCCCCTCGCGCACGAAGCGGACACGGCCCTGACCTGCGAATACATCGACAGGTTAGGGCCGACACGCTTCCTAGGGTCCACCCTAGGGTCCAAGATCCGGTCTAACCTGTCCATGATCGACAGGAAGACGTGAATGACAAGCATTGATAAGCGCGTCCGTCCGAGCGACGGAGTTATGTCCTATCGAGTGCGTTGGCGCATCGGCGGAAACGCGAACGCCCGAAGAAAGACCGTCACGGTTTACGAAGAGCACCAAGCCAAGGATTTCAAGTTCCTTGTCGATCGGGCCGGTCAGCAATGGCCGTCCGATGAAGAGCTGCGGACGTTCCGGCTCGATTTCCTGTGTCGTGAGCCCGAACCCGACGTCACCGAAGAACTTGACGAACCGATAACGTGCGAGGAGTACTTCTCGATGTACGTCGAGTGCGTCATCGAGTCCGGCACCGTCAAGGGGTACGAGCGCAAGAAGTACCGCCAGCGGCTGCGCGACCATGTCATCCCCTACATCGGGCACATCGCAATCGCCGAGCTCACCAAGGCCGACCTTCGCCAATGGCAGAACGCGCTTGCCGCTCGCGGCAACAAGAGCAATAACAAGGCCAATGCGGGCAAGGGTCTGTCCTCCACAACGATCCGAAACGTGCGCGGTTCTATCGTCGCTCCGGCGCTGGAGTGCGCATGCGACGAGGACAACGACTTCGGGCTGCCGAAGGTGCGTGATGCCAGTCCGTTGACGAGGGTGAAAGTTCCCAAGAAGCGGCGGGTGTATAAGCCGATCATCGAGGACGAAGTAGAGGCGGCGCTGCTGATCGAAGGCATGTACGCGACGGGCAGCAAGAGTCTGGGTGACTTGGTGTCGTCGGTGCTGTGCGGGAGC
>JBOGDN010000219.1:0-4233 GCA_050742995.1 Stackebrandtia sp.
CCGTGGTCTCGCTACCGGCGCGTCGTCGTCGACGCCACCGCCCGTCTCCTGGAGGCCGCCGACGCCGGCGGCGTCAAGCGCTTCGTTTACGTCAGCTCCGAAGCCGTCCTGCAGGCCGGGGCGCCCCTGCTCGACGTCGACGAGACCGCGCCCCCGCCGCGCTCGCCGAGTTCCCGGTACGGCCGCGCCAAACTCGCCGCCGAGCGCGCGGTGCTCGGCTACGAAGGCCCGATCGAGCGGGTGATCCTGCGTCCGCCGTTCATCTGGGGGGACGGCAACGAGGTGACGGCGCGGTTCGCGAGCCTCGCCGAGGCCGGCAAGCTGCCGCTGATCGACGGGGGCGCCTCGTCCTTCGAGCACATTCACGTCGACAACGCCGCCGCCGCGGTCATCGCGGCCCTGACCGGCGGCAGGGACCGCGACGTGTACTTCATCACCAACGGCGAGCCGATGCCCGTCGCCGAGTTCCTCGCCGGAATCCTCGGCGCCTACGACGCGCCGGCGCCGCGCCGGTCCCTGCCCTCGCGCCTGCTGCGCCCGGTGGCTTCGGTCCTGCAAGGCGTGTGGGCGGGCCTGCGGCTGCCGGGCGCTCCACCGCTGACCCCCTTCGAGGTCGAGTTCTTCTCGCTGCCGCGACGCTTTCACATCGACGCGGCCAGACGCGACCTCGGCTACCAGCCCGCGGTCAGCTTCGCCGACGGCGTCGACCGGCTGGCCCGCGCCGTCAAGGCGAAGTAGCCGCGACGAAGAAGGCCCCGGCATGTGAGGGCAGGTCACATGCCGGGGCCTGTTCGGCCGCCGCCTCTGGGGGTGTCAAGGCAGCGTGCCCGAAAAAAGCATGTAGAACGACGGGAACGTCACGGCCGCGCCGAGGCCCGTCAGAGCGAGGACGAGGATCTCGACACCCGCGGAATGCACCGCAGCCGGCGTCGCGTTCTCCGCCTGCGCGCCGCACTTGTGACCTTCGACCGCGGTCATCAGATCCTCCACGGCTCGAACCGGAAAAGTCGTCTTCTACCCGGTACGAAGCGTGGCAGGCCGAATGCAAGAAAAGGTCAACGGAAGTCAGACTGGGGCGAATCCTGGGCTGACACTTCGCAGGAGAACTTTCGACGTCGAAGACCGTCAGGCGGCGATCAGTAGCTGTAGCCGTGCCACTGCGGCAGGGTGATGCGTGCGTGCAGCCCGGCGGAAAGCGTGTTGTCCAGGGAGAGGACTCCCTCGCTGCCTTCCAGCAGCGAACTGGCGATGGCGAGCCCCAGACCGCTTCCGGCCCTGCGTCCAGAGCCGCGGTCGGCCTGCCAGAACCGGTCGCGGGCGCGGGCGAGTTCGGCGTCGCTCATGCCGGGGCCCTGGTCGATGACGTCGATGTGCGCCTTTTCGCCGACTCCGCGCACGCGCACCATGACGTACCCGCCTTCGGGAGTGACGCGGATGGCGTTGTCCAGCAACACGTCCAGGGCCTGGCACAGCACCCCCTGGCCCGCGGCTACCTCGACGGGGTCGGCGGTGAGCTTCAGCGTGATCCCGTAGCCGTGGGCGATCTCGCGCCAGTGCTCGACCCGCTCCGCGGTGACGGTCTTGGCGTCCTGCGGCTCCCGCGGAAGCGACTGCGCGTCCGCTCTGGCCAAAGTGAGCATCTGGTTGAGAATGGACGCGAGCCGCTCGGTTTCGACAATGGCCGGAACCAGCGACCTTCGGTTCGCCTCCGGCATCAGGGGATACAGGCCCTCGATGCGCATTCGCAGCGCCGTCAGCGGGTTGCGCAGCTGGTGGGCGGCGTCGGCCACGAAGGTCTTCTGCCGGTTCAGCGCGTCGACGACTCTGTCGACCATCGTGTTGAAGCTGGCCGCAAGCTGTCTGACCTCGATCGGGCCCTGTTCGGCCGGCACGCGTTCGTCGTACCGTCCCTCGCTCAACGCCTTGGACACGGCTGTCAACTGGGTGATCGGCCGCAGTATCCAGTGCGTCAACGGGATCGCCACCAGCAGCGCGGCGAGCAGCGCCGCCAGGCCGAACGCCGCGTACGTCGCCGTCCACATGCCGACCTGGTCGCGCAGGGTCTCGGTCGGCATCGTGATCACGACCGCGCCGATCACCTCGGAGGAGTCGCGCACCGGGTACGCCACCACCAGCGGGTCGGCGCCGAGCACTTTGCCGAGCATGTTGACGCCGCTGTCGCGCCCGGTGGCCGTCGTGCCTTCAAGGGCGAATTCGCCGCGGTTTTTCTCCACCTCGCGCATGGGGCGCTTGCTGTCGGAGGTCACCGAGATCTCGCAGTCGACGTCCACGATATAGACGACGCTTGACGTCGACGCGGCGTAGTGATCGATCTTGTCCGACAAATTTTTTCGGCTCATCCGCCCGGCGTCGACGGCGGCCACGGAGTGCGACAGCTGGTCGGCCTGAATGAGCTGATCGTTTTCCAACGCGTGGTACTCGGAATGCACGTGGCTGTAGACCAGCGGGACCTCAAGCGCCAGCAGCAGCGCGCCGATGAGGGTCACGTAGATCTGCAGAATTCGACGCCGGATGCTCGGGATATACGACGAGCGGCGGAGCAGGCGACTCATGCCGGCCGATCCGGGTCGATCAGCCGAAAGCCCACGCCTCTGACCGTCTCGACCCAGCCCGGGTCTCCCAGCTTGGCCCGCAGCGAGGACACGTGCGAGTCGAGGGTGCGGGTGGAGCCGAACCAGTTGATGTCCCAGACCCGGTCCAGGAGGGTCTCACGCGTGAACACGGCGCCCGGGTCCTCCATCAGCAGAGCGAGCAGATCGAACTCCTTGCGGGTGAGCCGCAGCCGCACGTCGTTGACGAACGCGTGCCGCTGCCGGTGGTCGAGGGACAGCTTGCCGACCCGCAGCACCGGAGCGGCCACGTCGTCGGGCTCGGCGACCTCGACGGGATGGCTCGGCTCATGCGAGACCGCGAACGACGCCGCCATGCTGCGTCGGCTGACCGCTTCGATTCGCGCGACGAGTTCGCGCAGGCCGAACGGCTTCACCATATAGTCGTCCGCACCCAAGTGCAGGCACAGCACTCGGTCGACCTCGTCGGAACGGGCGCTGATGACGATGATGGGAACGTCCGACTCGGCTCGCAGACGTCTGCAAACCTCTTGACCGTCGAGATCGGGCAGACCGAGATCCAGCAGGACCAGATCGCTGCCATCGTGGTCGAGCGCGGCTTGACCGGTCTGTACGCTTTCTACGTCGTGTCCGTGTCGCCGCAAGCAGTCGATCAGGGCGTCGGCGACGCTGTCGTCGTCCTCGACAATCAAGATCCGCACGCGGGTGCTCCTCTGGGGTCAGCTAATTTATATGCATCTCTAGATGCCTAATTCAAGTCAATGTCAACAAATCGCTTTCTGGCGAACCGCACTTCCGGGCGAACTTCTACTGTTATATGCCATTTGCACATGGAACGGAAGTTCTTGCGCTTGAAAAGAAGTTCCACCACTCCTAGCAACGACCGCCGTGACCTCCGGCGGGACTCGACAGACCTGCTGCCGCAGGCGATTCCCGCGCCGCGCCCGGCGCCGTCGAAGGTGCAGAGCAACGTCATGGCCACGTCAAATCTCTACAAACATCATCGGCCGGAATCGTCCGTGCACGGGCGGTGAAATGTTAAGTGTCCGTGAAAAATAGAGGGACAGACGACTCGACGCGGGGGTGAGAACGACGAACGAGTTGCTCACGTTCGAAAAAGTCAGCCTGCGCATTGACGACGTCGAGATCTTCCCGAATCTTGAGTTGGCCGTTCCCGCGGCGGGAGTCACCGTGGTGGCCGGCCCTTCGGGATCGGGAAAGTCCACGATGCTGCGACTGGCGAACCGACTTTCGGCCCCCGCCAACGGAACCGTGCGCTACCGGGGCGTTGACGTCGCCGAGTACGACGCGCCGCGGGCTCGGGACGGTGTTCCAACGCCCCACCGCGCTGCCGGGCACGGCGCGGGACAATCTCGAGGTCGCCGCGCCGGGGCTTTCCCGCGACAAGGCGCTGGAGCTCGTCGACAAGGTCTGACTTCCGCGGGAGCTGCTTGGCTGGGAGGCGGCGCTGCTCATGGACGAGCCCACGTCCTCGCTCGACCCGGTCGACGCGTAGCACGACGCGCGGTCGCCGCGGCGAAGTAAGGCGAGTTGGCGGCCGTCGGCTATGATCATGCGCAGTTTAAATATGTTCGCCGCTGCTTACTCCCGTGGCAGCCGCGAACCGCCGACCCGCTGAGCC
>JBOGDN010000220.1:0-1966 GCA_050742995.1 Stackebrandtia sp.
GCTCAACGCCGCGGGCACGGTCTTCATGACGAAGCGATCCGCTGTGGAGTCCCTGGCGACGGACGCGACGACGCTGGTCCTGGCCGGTGTCGGCCTGATCTTTTCGGTGCGGGCGTGGCGGCGCGTCAGGCCGGCTGTGAGCTGACGCCGCGCGTGTACTACTGTGCGTCATTGATCGGTCGCGAGACGTCGGCCACGTTCGCGGAGTCGATCAAGAGCGCAGTTCCGGCGTCACGATCCAGAAAATAATGTCGCCCTATTACCAGATTCGGCTGACAGAACCTGGATGACACGCGTGTAATTACCTCGTGGGGTTTCAACGGGCGGGCACGAATCGTCCGCGAACCTCACCGAGGCGAGGCAGTGTCTGTCGTTTTCGGACAAGACGGCCGCGCCGACGTCAGTGGGGGTTTCGCGTCGACTGCGAAAGCCGACGCGTTAAAGAGGAGGCGGACGTACATGGACGGCCCGGACTTTCTGGCCGACCTATTGGGCAACGTCCCCGAGTGGCAGGAGCGCGCATTGTGCGCGCAGACCGACCCGGAGGCGTTCTTCCCGGAGAAGGGGGGGTCGACGCGAGAGGCGAAGCGGATCTGCACCAGGTGCGAGGTCAAGGCGGAGTGCCTGGAATTCGCGCTCGAACACGACGAACGTTTCGGCATCTGGGGTGGACTGTCGGAACGCGAACGCCGCAAGGCCAAACGGGAGGCGCGCGAGGCGGCCAGGATCGCCGCCGCCGCCGAAACCCGCACGGCCGTGCTGATTCCGCTGCCGTCGCGAGTCGGGGCACAGCTCGACCAGGCGGACGTCGGCGTCGAGACGGCGGAGCTGGACCGGCTGCGTGAGGACGAAGCGCTTCCCGCTGCCGCCTGACGCAGTGGGGCCGCCGTCGAGGCGGCCGATGCCGCGCGGTCGCGGCGGACGACGCGACCGCGCGCCTCAGGAGTCCGGGTCGATGTCCTCGGGGCGCACGCCGAGCAGGTTGGCGACCTGCTCGACGACGACGTCGCGCAGCATCTGCGCCAGCTCTTCGGAGCCCTGGGCCCGCAGCTCCAGGGGCCTGCGGTAGATGACGATGCGCGGGTTGCGGCCCTTGGTTCCGGGCTGACCCGGCATCAGCCGCGCCAGCGGGACGTCGCGGTCCTCGAGCACGTCGGTGTCGTAGGCGCTGACGTCGGCGGGAACGTCTTCGACGGCGAACTCGACGTCGCGCAGCAGATTGCCCGCGTCGAGCCGCTCGGCGTCGGCGACGGTCTGCTCGACGGCCTCGACCGCTTCGAGCGCCAGATCGTCGAAGTTCTGCGTCCGGGTGCGCGACATCGGCAGGGCGGCCGGCATCAGCCGTCCACGCAGGCCGCGTCCGCGGCGATCCCTGTGTCGCACACGGGTAGCGTAGATGAGTGGTCGGCGCCGCAATGCATTCGCCGGTTGCACGGAGTGTCACCTGACCGAAAGGGGGAGGCGTGTCGTTTCATCGTTTGGCGACGGGGCGCGCGTCGTCGGGTTCACGCGGACAGAACCGGCGTGTCGAGCGGACATCGGACGCCGTGGTCGGCCCGCAGACGATAGCGTCTGCCTCGTGAGGTCGCATCGACGTTGTTCCCGCAACGGCTGCCGTGAAGGTGCGGTGGCCACTTTGACGTATGTCTACACAGACTCCACCGCGGTCGTGGGTCCGCTCGCCACCACGCAGGAGCCGCACACCTACGACCTGTGCGAGGAACACGCCCGCAAGCTGACCGCGCCGCGGGGCTGGCAGCTGGTGCGGCACGTCGACGACTACCACAACCCCATGCCCTCCGGAGACGACCTGGTGGCGCTCGCCGACGCCGTGCGCGAAGCGGCCCGCGCCACCCCCGAGCCTCCGGCGGAGACGCCCCCGCCGGCCCCGCGCCGACCCGGCGTCGAACGCTCGGGGACCGAGCGCGCCGGCGCCGGACGTCCGCATCTGCGCGTGGTCTCAAGC
>JBOGDN010000221.1:0-3955 GCA_050742995.1 Stackebrandtia sp.
GATCCGACCCGTGCCCGGGTCGGCCGCCGCGCCCGGAGGCGTCAGTTGTCGTTGCGCCCGATTTCGACGTGCTCGAGCACGCCGAGGGCGTCGGGCACCAGCACCGCCGCCGAGTAGTAGGCGCTGACCAGATAGGACATGATCGCCTTCTCGTCGATCCCCATGAAGCGCACCGAAAGGCCGGGCTGGTACTCGTCGGGCAGGCCGACCTGATGCAGTCCGACGACGCCCTGGTTCTCCTCGCCGACGCGCATGCAGATGATCGAGCTGGTGCGCGTCTCGCTGACCGGAATCTTGTTGCACGGCAGGATCGGAATGCCGCGCCAGGACGGCACGTGGTGCCCGTTGAAGTCGACGCTGTCCGGGTAGAGGCCGCGCTTGTTGCACTCGCGCCCGATGGCCGCGATGGTGCGCGGGTGCGCCATCAGGAACTGCGGCCTGCGGCGGCGAGAGATCAGCTCGTCCAGATCGTCGGGCGTCGGCGGGCCGGTGCGGGTGGAAATGCGCTGCTTGAACTCGGCCTGATTCAGCAGGCCGAATTCGCGGTTGTTGATCAGCTCGTTTTCCTGCCGCTCCTTGATCGCCTCGATGGTGAGTCGCAGCTGCTGCTCCAGCTGGTTCATCGGCTCGTTGTAGAGGTCGGCGACGCGGGTGTGCACCCGCAGGATCGTCTGGGCCACGCTGAGCTCGTATTCGCGAGGCGCCCGCTCATAGTCGACGAACGTTCCGGGAAGGTCCATCTCCCCTTCGTGGCCCGACGCCAGCTCGACGTCGGCTTCGCCGTTTCGGTTGCGCGGCCGGTGGTTTCCGGAGCTGAAGCGCGCCACGTGCTCGCGCAGCGCCTCCGACTGCTGCACGATGTCCTGGAACGACTGTCGCGGAAGCATCATGACCGTGCAGGCGGTGGCGGCTTTATAGGTGGCGTCCCAGCTCGTGTCGGACTCGTACATCGACCGGTCGCCGAACCACTGGCCGTCGGCCAGCCGCTCCAGCTCGTTCTCGTCGCCGTATTCGCCCCGCGTGGTCTGCGTCAGCTTCCCGTGCACGACGAGGTACACCTCGTCGCAGGCGCCGCCGGCTTCGGCGATCACCGAGCCGGGCTCGTACTCCTGCTGTACGAAACGGCCGGCTAGCGCCCCTAGCGCCTCCTCGTCGTCGAATCCCGTGAGAACGGGCAGCTCTGCCAGCTCCGCCGGGATGATCTGCACCTCGGCGCCGACGTTGGCGAAGGTGATGCGGCCGTCTCCGACGGTGTATGCCAGCCGCCGGTTGACTCGGTACACGCCGCCGGAAGTCTGCACCCAAGGCAGGATCTTCAACAGCCAGCGGTCCGAGATGCCCTGCATCTGGGGAACGGATTTCGTGGTGGTGGCCAGGTTGCGTGCAGCGGCCGTGGTGAGGCTTTGAGTCTGTTGCTCGACCTGGGTGTCGGATTCTGTGACAGGCACGTCGTCTCCCTCGTCAGTTCTCCGGGCGGAACCGCCGGCATGCGGCGGCAGTGCGCATTCACGTACTGGACGTTGCAGTACACGGATGCGTACTGAACGTTAGGCCCGCGTGCAACTACAAGATAAGCCGTCAGATGTGCCATGCGGAAAGATTTCGCGAATTCTCGCCGGAGATTCACCGGGACCGTTTCGGCCGCGATCCCCTTAGGGCACAACACATTTACATGTAACGCACCTTCGGGCGCAACCCGGAGCGTGAAGCTTTCGAGGAGGTGTGCGCGAAGAGACGGCCGCCTGACCGGTTCGAACGTCTCTTCGCGTCGACCTTCAGGATGCGGCGGTTTTGCGACCCCAGGTGTTGACGAATTGGAGAGAGCGGGCGCAAAACTCCGGATCGAGCATCAACTCGCCGTAGCGCTCGATCTCCTCCCGGGTGACGCCAAGGTTCAGCAGGGTGCTCTGAAGGGCGCGGCTGTTCGACCGGAACAGCAGGGCGCCGCCGGATCCGCCGGTCCAGCTCTCGGCGTGCTCGGCGCTGTGCACCGGCCGCAGCCCTTCCCGCAGCATGGCGTCGTGCGCCTCGTAGGCCCAGTCGGTGTTCATGCCGTGCTGCTTGGACATCCCTTCCCGCAGGGTGTAAACGATCTTGGCGTGCAAGTCGGCGTCGGCCTGGCGGCGGGAGCTGATCACTCGCATGCAGTCGGGGCTGAATTCGCCGACCACCAGCCACCCGCCCGGCCTCAACGCCTCGACCAAAGCGCCGAGGACCTCCCTGCGTTCGGGGATGTGCATCAGCACCAGGCGCGCGTGGATCAGGTCGAATCCTCCGTCGGGAACGCCGTCGCGGATGTCATGCCGCAGGACTTTCAGGTTCTCGGCGGACGCGACGTGGCCGGGGTCGATGTCCACGGCGACGACCTCGCCGTCGGGGCCGACGCGGTCGGCGAGCCAATGGGCCGCGGATCCGCCGCCGGCGCCCAGCTCCAGGCAGCGCGCACCGGCCTCGACTCCGAGATCAGAGAAGCACGCGAACGTGAGCGGGTCGAGGAAGGCCTGCAGCTGGGCCATCTGAACTTTGGATTCTTCCGAGGCGTTGTCGAAGGCGTACGAAGCGCCGCTGGTGTCGTTCACGAGTGTTCTCCTGTCAGGGGTCGGTGCGTCGTGCCGCGGCGCCCGACGTCGCGCGCCGCGAGCGGAACGTTTACGGGTTCCCCTCCCCGCCTGCCGACCGGCGATCGACGACGTCCGCGTCGCCTCGGCCGACCGGTTTCTCGCGACGGCCGTTCCACGGGCCGAGGCCGCGCAGCGACGAATGCAGCCACGTCGAGGCGCCGGCCAGACCCTTTGGCATGAGATACACGCACAGAACGAACACCACGCCGAGCATCAGCTCGCGATACCCGGGCGGCGCCAGCCAGTCGCGAACCGCGATCACCACGGCGACTCCCGCCAGCGCGCCGGTCATGGAGTGCGCGCCTCCGACGACGACGGCCAGCAGTATCAGCGCGGCGGTGCCGAAGTCGACGTCGGACGGGGAGACGAAGCGCTGGCTGGTCACCAGAAGCGAGCCTCCCACTCCGGCGATCGCGCCGGCGGCGATATTGGCCAGCAGCAGGTAGCCGGTCACCCGGTGGCCGCTGGCGCGCATCCGCGCCTCGCTGTCGCGGCATCCGCGCAGCAGGCGGCCGGGCGTCGACAGCAGCGCGGCCGTGGTGATCGCGACGACGACGGCGGCTGTGGCCAGGGCGTACCAGTACACGTGCGCGTCGTCGATCAGCGGCTCCGCGCCCCAAAAGGGCGTGGTCGGCTCGACGCGGCCGGTGCCGTCTGTGCCGCCGGTCAGGGACCTCCACTGGCCCGCCACCTCCGCGGCGAGCACGCCGACGGCGAGGGTGACGGACAGAAAGATCACGTTGCGAGTGCGCACGATGACGATCCCCGTCACCGCGCTGAATACCGCGGCCGCGCCGGCCGAGGCCGCAAGCTGCACCGGTCCCACCGTGATCTCGGCGCCGGCCAGCACGGCGGTGACGTAAGCGCCCACGCCGTAGGGCGCGACCTGTCCCAGCGACGGCAGTCCGGCCACGCCGGTCAGCAGGGCGGTGCTCACCGCGAGCAAGCCGAGTGCGACGGCCCGCGCCAGCAGCGACAGGGTGTAGTTGTCGACGCCCAGCGGCACGCACGCCAGCGCGGCCGCCGCGACCGCGGTCAGCAGGAACGGCCGCCAGGCGGCGAGGCGGCCGGTCGCCGGCCGCGAAGTCGGGCGAGTCATGTTCAGCGTTCCGGCGTTCATCAGGCCGCTCCCGCAACGTGCCAGCTGGGACGCCGCAGCAGCAGCGCGATCAGCATGGAGCCGAACAGCAGGTACGGCGCCAGCCTCGGCTCGAGCACCACGCCGAGGCTTTGCACCTGGCCGACGGCGAGCGCGGCGAGGAAGGCGCCGCCGACCGATCCCATGCCGCCGATCACGATGATCACCATGGACAACAACAGCACATTGTTGTGGG
>JBOGDN010000222.1:0-4078 GCA_050742995.1 Stackebrandtia sp.
GCCTTCGGCCAGGCTCGGCGCGAAGGCGACGGTTTCGACCGGCGCGTCGGCGTCGGCCTCGCGCGGCGCGAACGACCCGGCGGCGACGGTGACCATTTTGACCTCGGCGTCCAGGTCGGCGTCTTCCCACAGCAGACCGCCCACGCGCGCTCGGGTGAGCGTCCACGGTTCGTCGCCGGAGGCGGAGAGCTCCAGACAGTTGACGGCCAGCGGCAAGCCGGCGCGGGCGGCCGCATGCGCCATGACCTCGTTGCCGCGGTCGCCGGCCGCGGCGACCACGCCCGACGGGCCCAGGTGCGCGATCAGCTGCCGCAGCGTCTCGCCCCAGGCTTCCGGGCAGTACTCCCCCGCGTCGCCTGCGGTGTGCAGTCGCGACGCGCCGCGGCGGCCCGCCTCGGCCGCCGTGTGCGCGGCTTCGGGGCCGAAGGCGACTGCTTCGACGGTTTCGCCGAGTTTGTCGGCCAGTTCGCGCGCGGCGGCCAGCGCCTCGAGCGACGTCGGGGCCAGGAGTCCTTTGTCGTGTTCGACGAGCGTCAACAGCACGGCTACACCACCTCCAGTTCTTCCAAAACGTCGACCACGGCCGAGGCGGCGTCGCGACCGTGTCCAAGCACGACGGTCGTGCGGCTGACTTCGGGGGGTCGCCGCAGTCGGCGTTTGCGCAGGCCGCCCGGGCGCAACTCGGTGTGCACCACGCGCACCCGGGTTTTGCGGGCGCGCAGTCTGCCTTTGACGCTGGGGTAGCGCGGCAGGTTGAGTCCTTCCTTGACCGCGGCGGCCGCCGGAAGCGCCGATTCGTAGACCTCCACGCCGTCGGCGACCTCGCGGCGCAGCCGCACCGCGCCGGGCGCGGCATCCAGGTCGACTCCTTTGACGCCGCCGACCATGGGCAGGCCCAGCTCGCAGGCCACCCGCACCCCGACCTGGCTGTGGCCGGCGTCGGGGGTCTCGTCGCCGAACAGCATCAGGTCGAAGGAGCGTCCCTCGGCGGTCAGCTCGCGCACGCCTGCGACGATCGCGGCGGCCGTTGCCTGCGGGTCAAGCTCGTCGGCGGCGTCGACGTCGACGCGCACGATCTCGTCGACGCCCATCGCCACGGCATAACGCAGCTGCTCGTCGGCTTCGGCCGGGCCGGCCGTCAACGCCACGACGCGTCCGCCGCGTGCCGCGGCGATGCGCACCGCCTCTTCCACGGCGCACTCTTCGTGCGGGCCGACGGTGAATCCCAGGTGCCGGGTGTCGACGTTGCGTTCGTCGTCGGTGAGCAGGATCTGCGATCCGGTCCCCGGCACTCGTTTGACGCACACCAGTATCTCCATGCCTCGCCCCTTTCAGGCCTTCATGCGCGAGTCGTCGGGGTCGAACAGCGGGGTGCGTCCGGCGCGGGCGACCGTCACGGGGTAGCGGTGTCCCATGTACTCCACCGTCAGCTTCGCGCCCTCGCGGGCGTGTTCGGAAGGCAGGTACGCCAGCAGCAGATAGGCGCCGACCGACGGACCGCGCCCGGCGCTGGTCACATAGGAGCTGCGGCCTTTGCGGTCGACGAGGCGCCGCCCGTCGAGGGTCAGGATCGGCTCTCCGCCCTGCGGGAAGCGGCGCACGCCCGAGGCGTCGGCGTGGTCGTCGACGGTCAGCGTGCACATCACCGCCGCCGGTTCGACTTCGCGAGCGCGCAGGTAGGCCTCCTTGCCGACGAAGTCGGCCGCTTTGACCTTCGGCAGCGCCAGACCGGCCTCGACCGGGTCGTATTCGGACTCCAGTTCGGCGCCCATCAGCCGGTAGCCCTTCTCCAGGCGCCCGGTGGTGCCGTACACGCCGATGCCGGCCGGGACCACGCCGTGGGCGCGTCCGGCTTCGGCCACGGCGTCCCACAGGCGACGCCCCTGTTCGAAGGGCGCGTGCAGCTCCCAGCCCAGGTCGCCGACGTAGGAGATGCGCAGCGCGACAACCGGGACGCCGTCGATCCAGATGTGCTTGGCGGTGCCGAACTTGAACGCCTCGTTCGACACGTCGTCGTCGGCGGCCGCGGCCAGGACGTCGCGGGCGCGCGGGCCCCACAGTCCCAGCGTGCACACCGCCGAGGTGACGTCGGCGAAGGACGCCGAACCGTCGCCGGGCACGTGGTCGGCGAACCATTTGCGGTCGCGGGGACCGTCGGCGCCGCCGGTGATGACGCGAAACCAATTCTCGCCAAGACGGGCCACGGTCAAGTCGCTGCGGAACCCGCCTTTGTCGTCAAGCACCGGGGTGTACATCAAGCGCCCCACGGGGCGGTCCATCTGTGCCACCGTCATCGACTGGATGTAGTCAAGCGCGCCGGGGCCGGTCACGTCGAACTGGGAGAACGCCGTCAGGTCGATCATGGCCGCCCGTTCGCGCATCGCCAGATGCTCGGCGTCGACAATCGGCGACCACCAGCGGGCGTCCCACTCGTGTGGACGCGCCCCGACGCGGTCGGCGAACTCCTCAAGCAGCGGAGCGTTCGACTCGTACCACTGCGGACGTTCCCAGCCGCCGACTTCGAAGAACACCGCGCCCAGTTCGCGCTCGCGCTCGTAAAACGGCGAAAGCCGCTGCGGGCGGTTGGACTCCCACTGTTCGCGGGGGTGGACGATGCCGTAGGTCTTGTTGAAGCCTTCGCCGGCGCGGGCGCGCACGTGATGCCGCGCGCGCTGGTGCGGGTAGAAGCGGGCGATGTCGGCGCCGTGCAGGTCGATTTCGCTTGCGCCTTCGGTCATCCACTCCGCCAGCATCCGGCCCACGCCCGGGCCTTCCTTGATCCACACCGCCGCGGCCGACCACAGGCCGCCCACTTCGGGGGTTTCGCCAAGCAGCGGGCCGCCGTCGGGCGTCAGCGACAGCAGGCCGTTGATGGCGTGGCGCACCCCGGCGCCTTCGGCCGACAGGATCTCGGGGAACAGCTCCAGCGCGGTTTCCATCTGCGGGTCGAAGTCGTCCTGGGTGAAGGGCAGCTGGGTGGGCGACAGGGCCGCGGCGGCGATGGACGGAATGTCGTCGGGGTCGTGCAGGATCGGACGGTGCGCGTACGAGCCCACCTCGAGGTCGGCGCCGCTTTGCCGCTCGTACATGAACGGGTCCATGTCGCGGATGATCGGGTAGGCGATCTCGGCGCCGGTGGCGGCAAGCTCGGGGATCGGCCCGACGTCGATCATCTGGTGCACCGCCGGCGTCAGCGGGATCGTCGCGCCGGCCATCTTGGCGATGCGAGGGCTCCACACGCCGCAGGCTACGACGATCGTGTCGGTTTCTATGTCGCCGCGGTCGGTGCGCACGCGCCGCACCCGCCCGCCTTCGACGTCGATGCCGACGACCTCGGTGTTGGCCGACGTCGTCAACGCCCCGGCGTCGATCGCCTGCTGACGCATGAGCGCCCCGGTCTGCAGCGGGTCGACCACGGCCACCGACGGGGTGTAGAACGCCGAGACGATCAGGCTTTCGTCGATGAACGGCATGAGCTGTTTGACTTCGGCCCGCGAGATCAGCTCGGAGTCGATGCCCCACGCCTTCGACGAGGCCATGCGCCGTTTGAGCTCTTCGACGCGGGGCTCCTCGCGGGCGATCTCGATGCCGCCGCAGGTGGTCAGCGTCCCGAACTTCTCATACTGCCGCATCGAGTCCAAAGTCAGCGACGTGATCTCTTTGGAGTGGTCGACGGGGAAAATGAAGTTGGACGCGTGCCCGGTCGAACCGCCCGGGTCGGGCAGCGGGCCCTTGTCCAGCTGCACGATGTTGCGCCATCCCTTGTCGGCCAAGTGGTGGATCACCGAGTTCCCCACGACGCCGGCGCCGATGACGACCACGTCGGCCCTTTCAGGCAAATTGCTCATTGTCTCCTCCTCAGGTTCGTCGCCATCTGGCCGACGTCACAACACTTCGCGGATCTGGCGTTGGAACCCCGCCGCGTACGCGCCCGGCGCGGCCTCGGCGACGGCCTGCGGCGCGGCCAAACCCAGCGCCGCGCGCGCCTCGGCGACGAAGTACAACGACCCGCTGACCGCGATCACGTCGCCCGGCCCCGCCACAGCGTCGGCGACGCGCAACGCCTCGAGCGCTCCGG
>JBOGDN010000223.1:0-3241 GCA_050742995.1 Stackebrandtia sp.
CAACGTCCGCTCCGGAGTCGTCGTCGGCAGGCCGTCGACGACGCAGACGTCCACTGCGTCGATGCGCCAGTAGCGCGGCTCTACGTCGAGAACCAAGGTGGGCGGACGTCGCGTCAGCGCCGCCTGCAGCGGCCATACGCGTTCGTCCACACCGGGCGGAAGCACGTCGACGCCGTGCAGCCAAGCCGCCGTGCCGGCGACGAATGCGCACGGACGCGGCAGCCGCGGCAGCGCCCGCAGGGCCCGGGCGACGACGGCGTCGCGTCGCGACCCCGACTGGCGACGGTGCTGGAGAACTCGCATGCGCCACAGCGTGCGACCGGTGTTGCGACGGCGCAAGATCGAATGCCGCCGCCTGTGGACAACGTCCCTAATGTGGAAAAACCACTATGGATATATCCGTTCGTATGAGGCGTGTCGGCATGCTCAGGTCGCGAGTTTGCGATAACGCGGCCCGTCCTCGTTCGACTCGGCGCCGTGTCGTGAGGATTCGGCGCGCGGCAAGACGAACGCCGAGGCGAACATGACGCCCCCGGCCAGCGCCAACGAGATCCGCACGCCCATGCCGGCGGCCAGCAGACCCCCGGCCATGATGAACAGCGGCTGCCCGACGGTCGTGGCGAACGACCACAGCGTGGCCACGCGGGACTGGAGATCGTCCGGCGTCACGGTCTAACGTCAGCAGGTCCAGCACGGCTGCCGCTGGGATGCTCGCCAACGCGGCGAAACGCGCCGCGTCGGCGCAGATCATGATCGGCCGCTTGCGCTGGAACTCCACATAAGCGCCGATGGGTAGCGCGGCCAGGACGGTCGTCGTCGACGCCGCGGCGGCAAGCACGGCCACCTGGAACGTCGACGCGTGCAGCACGACCACGGCCACGACAGGCAGTGCCACGTTCCCGATCGCCGAGCCGAACTGGCTCGTCGCCAGCCCAGCCCACAGCTTGTTGAAGTCCCGATTTTCTTTGACGCGGTGTTGTGTGTCCACTCGTCTCCCCGGCGGACGATGGAGGGGAATTCGACTGTACACACGACGAGACCGGCCGGCTCGAGACGAGCCGGCCGGTCTGGCGGAGGGTGTCTACCGCAGGATCGGCAGCGCCTGGACCAGGCGAGTCTTAGTCCACTGCGTTCCCAACCCCCAGGTGTTGCCGGCGTGCGCGGCGGCCAGCCCAATCAGCAGAAGCGCTGTGATGAGGTGGTCGTCGAGAATCGGATTGTTGACCGGAGGAAGCACCACGGTCCACATGAGGAAAAGCATCAGCGCTCCGGAGACCGCCGCGATGCGCATGCCGATGCCCAGCATCAGCGCGACGCCGATCCCGGCAAGGCCGATCATGAACAGCCAGTCGGCCCAGGCGGCCCCTGCGATCGAGTGATAGAAGCCCTCGAACGGACCGGCGGGGGAGTTCTCCAGGAAGCCCTTGGTCGGACTGCCGCCTTCCAACCACGCACCCTCGGCAGGCGTGGCGTAGTCCAGTCCGAGCAGCTTGTCCAAAAACGCCCACAGGAAATAGAAGCCGACCGCGATACGCGCGACGGCCCAGATCCGGTTGATCGTCGTCTCCTTGCTGTCGGCGGCGAGGATGTCGTCGAACTGCCTTCTCACGGACGGGCTTTGCTTAGTTGACATATTCGTTCCCTTTGCTTGTCGTCGCGCTGTCGTCAGCGGGCACGTCCACTTCACCGCGAAAGCGCGCACTCGCCTTAGAGCCGCAAGTCGTGAGCTGCGCGGATGACGGTCCCGCACACACAGGGACCTCTTGCTCACTGAAGTCGAAGGTCCTGGCGTCGAGGTCGGTTCGACCCTGTCGGCGGCCGGGTTGTCGCGGCGACCCTGGCAGGGTGAGTGATTACGTCCCTAAACCTGTGGTCGTCGGAGTCGACGGGTCGCCTCAGAGCATGGCCGCCGTGACCGTCGCCGCCGACGAGGCCGCATTCCGCGGCGTGCCGCTGCGCCTCGTCCACGCACGATCATGGGCGATCGACCCCGAGGTTCCCGTCGCCATGCCGCATCCGGCTTTGTCGATGGAGTCGACGTCCGACAGCTGGAAGGTCGTCGACGAGGCGCGCGGCCAGGCCCAGTCGAAGCATTCGACGCTGGAGATCGTCGGCGACGTGGTCAACGGCGGACCCTCCTACGTCTTGATCGACGAGTCGGAGCACGCGTGCTTGACCGTGCTCGGTTCGCGCGGGCTCGGAGGCTTCGCCGGGCTGCTGCTGGGTTCGACGGCGGTGCAGGTGGCCACATACGCCGCCGGCCCGGTGCTTGTGGTGCGCGGCGAGGCGCGTCGCGACGGACCGATCGTCGTCGGAGTCGACGGCGGCGCGGCCGCCGACGCCGCACTCGGCTTCGGGTTCGCCGAAGCCGCGGCCAGGGGCCTGCCGCTGCAGGCCGTCTACGTCTGGAGCGGCAAGCCCACCCCCGTCGTCGCCGCACCGGGCGTCGACAAGCCCGACAAAGCGCAGGCGGCGCGCGGCCTGCTTGAGGAATGGCTGCGCGAATGGCGCGGCAAGTTCCCCGGTGTGGAGGTGCGGCCGGTCCCGGTGCGCGACGCCAAGCCCGCCCATGTTCTGGCCGAAGCCTCCTCAGAGCATGCCAGCCTGGTCGTCGTCGGCACTCGCATGCGCGGCCCGGTGCGCTCGCGCCTGCTCGGCTCTGTCGCCCACACTCTAATCCACTGTAGCCAATGCCCGTTGGTCATAGTCCACAGGGACGAGTCCGGGAGCACGCCGTGAAGCCCGCCGAGAGAATTGTCGTCGGAGTCGACGGCTCGCCTGGAAGCTATTACGCGCTGCGCCGGGCGGTGCGCGAAGCCGCCCGCGTCGGCGCCGTCGTCCAGGCGGTGACGGCGTGGGACTGGAACGTCGTCGACAGCGTGCTGCTGGATTCGACGAGTCTCGCCAGGGAGCATCGGCGCATCGCCGAGGCGCTGGCCTCCGAGGTCGCCGACGTCGCGGCGGACGGAGGCGCCGTCGTCCCGGTCTCCGCCCAGATCGTGCAGGGCAGCCCAGCGCGGGTGCTGACGCAGGTCTCGCGCGGCGCGCGACTGCTCGTCTTGGGCGGCCACGAGCGCCTCCGGTCGTACGGCGAGGCCATGGGGTCCGTCGCCGAGGAATGCGTCCGGATCGCCACCTGCCCGACCCTGATCGTCCCGACCGCACAGCCGTCGCCGGACGAGTACGTCTCGACGTCGGCCCGCGGCTGACGAGATCTCCACGCCGCGGCGCCGCCCCAGGC
>JBOGDN010000224.1:0-6671 GCA_050742995.1 Stackebrandtia sp.
CTTGGACTCCGACATCAGGTTGTCGGCGCGCGTCCCGGCGCCGCTCGAAAGGTCACGCCAGCCTTTGGCGGCGTCGTCGACGGCGGCGGTGTCGGCGTCCAAGTTCCACCAGCGTCCGTCGACGCGCATGATCTGATCGTTCATGGGGGTGTTCTCTCTCCGCGGTGAAACGTATTGGGAATGGCTGTCAGGCGAATTCGGCGACTAAACGGGAACGTTCCCGCCGGAGTTCCGGACGTTCTTGGCGTTGTCCTGATCTTGCTTCTGATAGGCGAAGGCCGTCTGGTAGAGGTTGTCCATCGTCTCCTCCAGCACGGTGATCATCCGCTCGGCGGTCGTGCCGGCCTCGTCGGAGGTCTCGGTGTAGGCCGTCGCCACGGCGGCGGCGGTGTCGGTGTTGCCCATCGCCCCCTCCGGCATGACCCACCCGTCGCGGGCGTCGCTGAGGTTCCCGGACAGCGCGATGGATTCGTCAAGACACTTCTGAGCCACACGTCCCATCTCAACGGGATCGGCGCGCACTTCGTCATTCACGACAAAAAAGCTACAACGGCCTGTCAAGCCCTGCTTTTCGAGATCACGGCAGCACAACCAGTTCGCCTCGGGCTACCGGCAGTACCTGTCCTCGCACCTGAACCGACACGGCGGCGCCGTCCGTCACGGTCACCGTGCACTCCAGTTGGGAGGGACGCTTGATCTCAACGCCCTGCGCGACGTGATACGTCACGACCCCGTCGGCGGGAAGCTGTCCGGCGGCGGCCAGGTACACGCCCAGACCCAACGCGGCGGAGCCGGTGGCCGGGTCCTCGGCGACGCCGAGCCCGGGGGCGAACAGCCGCGCGTGGGCCAGCCGGCGCTCGGCGTCGTAAGAGAACAGGTACACCTCCGGCACGTCCGGGGTGGGGCGGCTGACGGCGTGCGCCACCGCGTCCGGCTTGACCGGCAGGTACGAGTACTCCAGTCCGGTTCCAGCGCGCCTCGGCACGCCCGCCAGGTCGGCGGCGTCAAGACCCGCGGCGTCCAGCAGCGGCGCGGCGTCGATCTCGGGGCCGATCGTGGGGGCCGCCCCGGTCAGCGTGGCGAACTCGCCGTCGACGTCGACGGACAGCATGCCGGCGCCGCATTCCTGCACCGCCTCGCCGGGGGGAATGTCGCCGCGACGGGCCAGCGTGACCGCGGTTCCGATGCTGGGGTGGCCGGCGTAGGGAAGCTCTTCGGAAGGGGTGAAGATGCGGACGCGGTACGTGGCCTCGTCGCTGGAGGGCCGCAGCGTGAACGCGGTCTCGGAGAGGTTGAACTCGCGGGCGATGTCCTGCATCTGTCCGGTCGTCAGGTCTTCGGCGTCCAGCACCACGGCGAGCGGATTGCCGGTGAAGGCCCTGCCGGTGAACACGTCGACGATCTCGTAACGCATCATGCCGGTCACGGTACTGCAGCGGCCGCGCCGAGGTGTGATTCACGCGAACCGATGGTCCGGGCACCGGCCGCCCAGTGTCCACACGCCCGGTACGGTAGGACTACTTCACCGCATTGCCGGCCCGGAGCTGACGAGAGCTGACCGACGATGACCGACCTCCCGCCTCCCGACTACCACAAGCCCGGACCGGGACATAATCCATACGGCGCGCCCGATCCGTACACCGCGGCCGACCCGGTGCAGCCGGTGCCGCACGCCCGTCCCCTCTCCCCCGCGCCGCAGCAGCATCCGCCGGAGCAGGAGACGGAGCCGCCGCCGATCGTGGATCCGCGTGTGGGATTCGTCCCACTTCCGCTTCCCGAGCCGGGAGACGATCCCGGCGGGCCGAAGCGGTTGAAGTGGCTGATCGGCGGAGGCGTCGGATTCGTGGCCGTCGCCGTGACGGTCGTCATCGCGCTCGTCGTGGCCAGCGGCCCTGACGCCGCTCCGAACAACCCCGGCGCCGCGGCCGTGGACGCCGACATCTCCGTCGGCACGCTGACTCCCCCGAGCCTGCTGACCGGCGACGGCGGCGACGAACGCGTCGACGCCGTGCTGCAGCCGCTTTTCTCCGGCCTGACCCGCACCGACCCGTCGACCGGGCATCCCGAGAACTTGATCGCCGAGGAGATCTCCACCAAGGACGCCGTGACGTGGACGATCACCCTCAAGACCGGCTACACATTCCACAACGGAGAGCCGGTCACCTCCGACTCGTTCGTGGACGCGTGGAACCTCGCCGCCGCCGGCGAGAACGACATGGACGGAAGCCTGTTCTTCGAGCGGATCGCCGGCTTCGAAGCCGCGCAGGAAGAAGACGCGGACCTGTCGGGACTGACCGTCGTGGACGACAAGACGTTCACCGTCGAGCTGTCGCAGGCGTGGGCGAGCTTTCCCACCGCGCTGGCCAACGTGGCCTTCGCGCCGATAGCCGACGAATGCATCCGGGCCGGGGACCTGTGCGCGTCGCAGCCGATCGGCAACGGTCCGTTTAAAGTCGACGATCCCTGGTCGCCGGGCGACTCCACGCTGAAGGTCGTCGCCTGGGACGACTACATCGGCGAACGAGGCGACGTCACCTCGGTCGAATACCACTTCTATTCGGACCCGACGTTCCAGAGCGAGGACTACCTGGCCGGCGGGGTGGACGTGGCGCGGCTGGCGGCCGACCAGGTCGACGACGCCGATCCCGCCTATGTGCACAACGCGCCCACCGGGTCGTTCCGCTACCTCGGCATGCCAGTCGACGCCGAGGGCTACGGGGACACGGAGTTCAAGCGCGCGCTTTCGCTGGCGATCGACCGCGAGGCGATTCTCGACGACCCCGGCCTGGCGCACCTGGCGCCGGCGGACTCGTACGTCCCCGTGGGCATTCCGGGCGGCGACGGAGAGACCTGCGCCGACTGCCGTCACGAGGCGAAGGAGGCCGTCGAGTACCTCGACGAATCCGACTGGCCGGAAGGCAAGGACGTCGAGTTCGCCTACCCCGACAACGAACCCGACTCCGGCGTGTTCTTGAACGCGGTGTGCGCGAGCGTGAAAGAGACGCTCGACCTCGGATGCGAGACGGAGTCCATGAACGCCGAGGAATTCGCCGGCGCGGTGAAGGACAACGAGCTTCCCGGCGCGTGGGCGGGTCACTGGATCCCCGACTACGCGGTCAGCGAGGCGTTCTTGACGCCGCTGTACACCGAAGGCAACGACTTCGGCTACAGCCAGCCGGAGTTCGAAAACGTCCTCACGCAGGGAAACGAAGCCGAGTCCCTCGACTCGGCCATCGAGTCCTACTCCGCGGCCGAAGCGATGCTCGACGACGACATGCCGGTGATCCCGTTCGCGACCGGCCGTTATCACTTGGCGTTCTCGAAGCAGATCGACCCGAAAAGCATCTATGTGGACCCGCTGACTCAGGCGCTTCAGGTCGACCTGCTGAAGGTGCGCGACGAGGAGTAAAAGCGGGACCGGGTCCTCCTCACCCTGGTGAACCGCGGCACAATCCCTGGCGAGCCGGTGAGGCGGAAGGCAACCTGGGTAGCCGTGTTCCAGTGCGCGGCCGAGACCGGGGAGGTGCTTAATGGCCGATGACCATGCCGCCTCGTCCGGCAAGGCCAAAACCGACAAAGCCGATCGGCTCAACGCGCTCCAGGTTCTGGCCGCCACCGGCGCCGCCACCACCGGCGCGGTCGTGGTCAACCTGCTCGGCCTTTTCGGCACCATCACCGGAGTCGCCGTCTTGAGCGTGGTCTCCTCGACGGCGACGGTCCTGTACCTGAAGTCGATGAACCACACCAAAGAAAAAGTGAAAGAGGTCGTCAAGCGCCCCGGCGCGAACGGCGACGGGACTGTGGCGACGATGCTGCGCGAGCCCGCCCCCGATCAAGGCGACGAGGATCGCGCGGCGGACGAGACCGCGGAGCCGGCCGCGCCTTCGACGGAGCCGCGAAAGTCCCGCTGGGGAGCGTGGGGGGTGCATTGGCGGACCGTCCTGGTCACCAGCGTGGTCGTGTTCGGTCTGAGCATCGCCACTCTCACCGCGGTCGCCTGGATGACCGGCCAGCCGCCGGACGCCTACTACGGCCCGCGGCAGGGCGCGACCGCCGACGAGGACGGGTCCGGCGACGACCAGCCGCAGTACCGGCACGACGACGAAGCCGAGACGCCGACCCAGACCCCCTCGGACGGGTCGACGTCGCCCGACGACGGCTCGCAAAGCCCGTCGGACGACGTGCCGACGTCTCCGGACGACACCCCCACGGCCTCGGACGACACCCCCACTCCCACGAAAGACGACGACTCCAAGCAGTGATGTACGTCGTCGTAGGGGCGTTCGGCCTCGTCGGGCGCCACGCCGCGGACGTACGATGGCACGCATGTCAACCGCTCCAGCCACAGCCGTCGAGGAGGCCGTGCACGTCGCCTTGGGCGACGTTCACGACCCGGAGATCCGGCGTCCCATCACCGAACTGGGCATGGTCGATCAGGTCCTCGTCGACGGCTCGCACGTGGCGGTGCGCATTCTGCTGACCGTCGCCGCATGCCCGCTGAAAGACAAGCTGCGCAACGACGTCACGCAGGCGACGCGGAGCGTGGAGGGAGTCGAGTCCGTTTCGGTGGACTTCGGCGTCATGACCGACGACCAGCGCAAGGAGCTGCAGACGAACCTGCGCGGCGGCGCCGAGCCCGTCATCCCGTTCAGCCAGCCCGGCAGCCGCACCCGCGTGTTCGCCGTGGCCTCGGGCAAGGGCGGCGTCGGCAAGTCGAGCGTCACCGTGAACCTGGCGGCGGCGCTTGCGGCCAAGGGCCTTGCGGTCGGCGTCGTCGACGCCGACATATACGGGCACTCGGTGCCGCGCATGCTCGGCGTGGGCGACGCCCGTCCCACCCCGGTGGAAGACATGATCATGCCGCCGCAGGCCCACGACGTCAAAGTCATCTCCATCGGCATGTTCACCAAGGGCAACGCCGCCGTGGTGTGGCGCGGACCCATGCTGCACCGCGCGCTGCAACAGTTCCTCGCCGACGTCTCCTGGGGCGAACTGGACGTGCTGCTGCTCGACCTTCCGCCCGGAACCGGCGACATCGCGATCTCCGTCGCCCAGCTGCTGCCCGGCGCCGACCTGCTCGTGGTCACCACGCCGCAGGCCGCCGCCGCCGAGGTCGCCGAGCGCGCCGGCGCCATCGCGATGCAGACGCACCAGCAGCTCGCCGGCGTCGTCGAGAACATGTCGTGGCTCGAGACGCCGGACGGCGCTCGCATGGAGGTGTTCGGCGCCGGAGGCGGCGAACAGGTGTCCCAGGCGTTGACGACCCTGACAGGCCGCGAAGTGCCGCTGCTCGGCCAGATTCCGCTCGACCCTCAGCTGCGGGAAGCCGGCGACGCCGGCGAGCCGTTCGTGCTGCGGCGTCCCGACGCGCCCGCGGCCAAGGCGCTGCAGGCGGTCGCCGACAGCCTGGCGGTGCGTCGCGACAGCCTGGTGGGCAAACCCCTGGGGTTGTCGCCGATCGGCTCGCGAACGGCCTGAATCTAGAGCTCGCGACGGAAGAGAATGAAGTTACGAGCTCTAAGTCGCGTCGTCGTCGTAGCGGCGGCGCGGGGCGCCCGCCGTCTCCGCGGCGTCGGAGTCGTCGGAGCGGCTCTGATTCGCCGTTCTCCTCGAACCGGCGTCGTCGTCTCGATCGAGATCCTTGACCGGCTTCGATATGTCGTTGAGCGCCGACTTCAAGGGGTTCTTAATCGCCTCTTCGTCGGCTTCGCTGAGCACGTGCTTGCGGATGAACGTCTTGGGGTGCAAGTCGGTGATGTCGATGTCCATGCCCGTCTCGCGCTGAATGTCGGCGGTGGCGTTGCGGGCCATCGTCCGCAGCTTGCGGATGCCTTTGCCGAGGTCGGCCAGCAGCTTGGGAAACCGGTCCGGGCCGAAGATGAACAGCCCGACGAGCACGATGACCGCGATCTCCCACATATTGATGTTGCTGAACATGCTCCGGCTCCTAGCGTGCTGTGGACGCGCGCAAGCCTACGCGTCCGGCGCTCAGATGTCATGCCGCCGGCGTCGTCGAATCTGACGCCGCGCTCAGTCGTCCGGGGAGGCGGACAGGGTGACGTCGACCTCTTCGGCGTCGCCGCCGCGTTCGTAGGCCACCGTCACCTTGTCCTCGGGCGAGGCCTTCAGCACCAGCGCGGCCAGATGTACCTCGTCGAGGACTTTCTCGCCGTTGAACTCGGTGACGAGGTCGCCTTCCTCGAGCCCGGCCTCGGCGGCGGGGGCGTCGTTGTCCACGGACTTGACCGTGGCGCCGAGCTCTTTCACCGGAGTGGTGTCGAACTCCGCGCCCAGCTCGGTGCGTTCGGGGACGCCGCGGTTGTCGATGATGCTCTCGGCGACGCGCACCGCCTGCCCGGAGGATATGGCGAAGCCGAGGCCGATGCTTCCGCCCTCTTCGTTGCTGTTGACGAAGGTGTAGATCGAGGTGTTGACGCCGACGAGCTGGCCGGCGGCGTTGAAGAGCGGCCCGCCGGAGTTGCCCGGGTTGATGGAGGCGTCGGTCTGGATCGCGGCGGTCACCGTCGCGTCGGCTTCGGTTTCGCCGGCGAGCACCGGACGATCTGTCGCGCTGACGATGCCCTCGGTGACGGTGTGGGAAAGCCCGAGCGGCGCGCCGACGGCCACCACCGTATCGCCGAGCTGCGGCTCCTCGTCGGCTACGGACACCG
>JBOGDN010000225.1:0-5420 GCA_050742995.1 Stackebrandtia sp.
GCCGCGGGCTGGGCCGGGGCGCGGGTGCTGCTCGTCGAGGAAGAACCCGATCTCGGCGGCCATCTGCGCTGGGGCGACGAAGCCGACCTCGCCGCCCTGCGCGAGCTGAGTTCGCTGCTGGCCGACGCGCCCGGCGTGGAGGTGCTGACGAACTCGGTCGTGGCGGGGCGCTACGACGACAACTGGGTCGCCGTCGTCCAGCGCGGCCCGCAAGCGCGCGAACGCCTGATCAAGGCGCGCGCCAAAACCCTCGTCGTCGCGCCCGGCCTGATCGAGCGGCCCTACGTCTTCGCCGGCAACGACCTGCCCGGGGTGATGCTTTCGACGGCCGTGCGCCGCCTGGTCAACCTTTACGCGGTCAAACCCGGGCGGCGGGCGGTGGTGTTCACCGCCAACGACGAAGGCGACGCCGCGGCCGCCGACCTGAAACGCGTCGGAGTCGACGTCGCGCACGTCGAAGACGCCCGAAACGGCGGCGACGTCGTCCGCGCCCTCGGCAGGAAGGGAGTGCGCGGCGTGGAGCTGGCCGGCGGACGCCGGGTCGACTGCGATCTTTTCGTCGTCGCCGCCGGCTGGACGGCGCCGACGTCGCTGCTCAACATGGCCGGCGACAGGCCCGTCTACGACCCCGCTTCGGCCAGATTCCGGCCGGACCTCGCGCGGCTTCCCTGCGACGTGCTCGCCGCGGGCGGAATCGTCGGAGACGGCTCCACATCGGAGCTGATCGCCAACGGCGACGCGGTCGGAATCGAGGCGGCGCGTCGCGCCCTCGGCGAACCCGCCGAGGCGGCGCCGATGCTGCGGGCCGCGGCGCACCCGGCGCTTTTCCGCGCCGCCACCCACGGAATCGTCGACTACTCCGAGGACGTGTCCTCGAAGGACATCTTCACCGCCGTGGGCGAGGGCTACCGTTCCGTCGAGCTGGCCAAGCGCTACACCACGGCGACGATGGGTCCGGCGCAGGGAAAACTCGAAACCGTCAACGTCGCCGCGATCGTCGCCGAAGCCACGGAAACCGGCATCACGGAGATCGGAACCACCACCTGGCGACCGCCGTACGCCCCGGTGACGCTCGGCGCGCTCGCCGGGCCGCATCGCGAGCCGACGCGGTATTCGCCGATGCAGACCTGGCATGAGACCCACGGCGCGATCCCGCTGGTCGCCGGCGACTGGATCCGTCCGGACCACTATGGAGACGCGGCCGCCGAGGCGCGGGCCGTCCGCGACGGCGTCGGGATTATCGACGTCACGCCGATCGGCAAGATCGACCTGCGCGGACCCGACGTCCCGCGGCTGTTGAACCTCGTCTACGTCAACAAATGGTCGAAATTGGCCGTGGGCAAGGTCCGCTACGGCGTGATGTGCGCAGAGGACGGAGTCGTCTTCGACGACGGCGTCACCGGACGTCTCGACGTCGATCACTACCTGATGAGCACCACGTCGTCGGGGGCGGCGCGCGTCGCCGAGCACCTGGAGCTGTGGCTGCAGACCGAGCATCCCTCGTGGCAGGTGCACGTGACGCCGATGACGAGCGCCTACGCCAGCGTCAACGTCGCCGGCCCCCGCTCGCGAGAGCTGATGCGTCGCGTCGTCGAAGACGTCGACCTCGCGCCCGAGGCTTTCGGCTACATGCAGGTGCGCGTCGGCCGGGTCGCCGGCGTCGACGGGTGCGTGATCTGGCGTATCGGCTTCACCGGCGAGCTCAGCTACGAAGTGCACGCCCCCTCCGGCTACGGGTCGCACCTGTGGGAGACGCTGCTGGAACGCGGCGAGGACCTCGGAGTGCGGCCGTTCGGAGTGGAGGCGCAGCGCGTCCTGCGGCTGGAGAAGGGCCACCTGATCGTCGGACAGGACACCGACGGACTGACGAAGGGGGGCGCCGCCGGGCTCGGCGGGATGATCAAACTCGACAAAGACGACTTCGTCGGCAAGCCCGAACTGGAATGGGAGGCCGGACGCGGCGACGGACCGCGGCTGGTCGCGCTGCTGCCGAGCGACGGGGCGACCGTGCCCGGCGAAGGATGCCAGCTGCTGAATCCCGACGGCGAGATCTGCGGCCGCGTCACCTCAAGCCGGATGTCGCCGACGCTGCGCCGCGCCGTCTGCCTGGCCCAGATCCACGTCAAGTACGCCGAACCCGGGACCGAGGTCTCGATTCGCCTGGCGGACGGGAAGACCGCGCCGGCCGTCGTGGCCGAGCACCTCGCCGCCGTCGACCCCGAAGGGAGCCGGTTGCGTGGCTGACAACATCACCGCACCCGCCGCACGCGGCCCGATCGCGCCGGCGCCGCCGGAAATCGAGATCGCCGGTTGGGCCGTCAGCGGCCGACGCAGCGACGCGGCGCTGACCCTCGCCGACCACACGCCGCTGGCCAAAGTCGTCGTCCGCGCCGGACACGACGGCGAACTCGCCGTCGACCTCGCCGTGCCGTTCGGCCGCGCCGCGCGCGTCGACGACCTCGAGGCGCTCCTCGTCGGCGTGGCTCCCGGCGAATGGCTCGCCCTAGGGCCGCCGGGCGAGGCGGCGGCGCTCGTCGAACGGCTGTTGCGCGTCGCGGGCGAACGACCCGACGAGCCGGTCGCGGTCGTCGACGTCACCCACGGCCGCGCGCTGCTGCGCGTCTGCGGCGAGCAGTCCGCGAACCTGCTGGCCGCGGAGTGCGCGGTCGACGTCTCCGATCGCGCCTGCCCGAACGGGACGGCGTTTCGCTCCGAAGTCTGCGGCGTGGCCGCCGACGTGGTGCGCGACGACCGCGACCAGACCCCGTCGTACCTCGTCGGGTGCGAGTGGACGCACGCCCGATATCTGTTCGAGTCGCTTCTCGACTCCGGCGCCGAACTCGGCGTCGACGTCGACGGCTTCACGCCCCCGAAATCCTCCGAAAGGGACAAAGATGCCATTCCCGAGCGATCTTGAGATCGCCCGATCCACGTCGCTGAAGCCCGTAGAAGACGTCGCCGCCCTGATGGGTCTGGAAAACGACCTGCTCGAGTGGCACGGCGACAGCGTGCTGAAGGTGAAGCTCGACGCGATCGAGCGGCTGGCCGATCGTCCGCGCGCGAAATACGTCGTGGTCAGCGCGGTGACGCCCACTCCGCTCGGCGAAGGCAAGACCACGACGACCGTCGGGCTCGGGCAGGGATTCGGGCGTCTCGGCAAGCGCGCCACCGTGGCGGTGCGGCAGCCGTCGATGGGGCCGACGCTTGGCATCA
This sequence comes from Stackebrandtia sp., assembly GCA_050742995.1. Taxonomy (GTDB): domain Bacteria; phylum Actinomycetota; class Actinomycetes; order Mycobacteriales; family Micromonosporaceae; genus Stackebrandtia. The sequence continues at coordinate 3,214 of JBOGDN010000225.1, forward strand.
AGGGCGGGGCGGCCGGCGGCGGCTACAGCCAGATCGTGCCGATGGAGGTGCTCAACCTGCACCTCACCGGAGACATGCACGCGGTGACCGCCGCGCACAACCTGCTCAGCGCGGTCGTGGACAACCACCTGTTCCGGGGCAACAAGCTCGGCCTCGACCCGCACAACATCACGTGGCGGCGCGTGCTCGACGTCAACGACCGGGCGCTGCGCAACATCGTGGTCGGCCTCGGCGGGCGCGGCGACGGCGTGCCGCGACAGACCGGCTTCGACATCACCGCCGCGTCCGAAGTGATGGCGACGCTCGCGCTGGCCGATTCGCTGCAAGACCTGAGGCAGCGGCTCGGCCGCGTCGTGGTCGGGTATTCAAAGGACGGCGAACCCGTGACCGCCGAGCAGCTCGAGGCCGCCGGCGCCATGACCGTCCTGCTGCGCGAGGCGATCAAGCCGAACGTGCTGCAGACCCTCGAACACACGCCGGTGCTGGTGCACACAGGACCCTTCGGCAACATCGCCACCGGCAACTCGTCGATCGTCGCCGACCGGATCGGGCTGCGCTGCGGCGACTATCTCGTCACCGAGGCCGGATTCGGCGCCGACATGGGCGCGGAGCGCTTCTTCAACATCAAATGCCGCACCTCCGGCGAAGCGCCGGACGCCGCGGTGCTCGTGGCGACCGTGCGTGCCCTCAAGGCCCACTCTGGACGCCACAAGATCGTCGCCGGCAAGCCGCTGCCCGACGCGCTGCTCGCCGAATCTCCCGACGAGGTGCACGCCGGCGCGGCCAACCTGCGCAAGCAGATCGAGAACATCCGGCTGCACGGCGTCTCGCCGGTGGTGGCGATCAACGCCTTCCCCGGCGACCACGCCAGCGAACACGCCGCGATCCGCGAAATCGCCGAAGCCGCCGGAGCGCGCTGCGCCGTGTCCACCCACTTCGCCGACGGAGGCGAAGGCGCCGTCGAACTGGCCGAAGCCGTCGCCGAAGCCGCCGACGAACCCAGCCAGTTCAAGCTGCTCTACCCCGACGAGGCCGGCTTGCGCGAAAAAATCGAAACCGTCGCCACCCGCGTCTACGGCGCCGCTGACGTGGAGTACTCCCCGCAAGCGGCCCGCTCCCTCGACACCTACGAACGCGCCGGCTTCGGCCACCTCCCGGTATGCATCGCCAAAACCCACCTGTCGATCAGTTCCGACCCGAAGCTGCTGGGCGCGCCCACCGGCTGGACCCTGCCGGTGCGCGAAGTCCGCGCCTCGGTCGGCGCCGGCTTCGTCTACCCCGTATGCGGCGACATGCGCACCATGCCCGGCCTCGGAACCAACCCCGCCCTGCGCCACATCGACATCGACGCCGACGGAGAAGTCGTCGGCCTATCCTGACCACCCGCGCCTGAACCCCGCGCGGATAATCTTCTGTCACCTGACTACAGGCCCCTGTTGGGCTGCCTGGGGTCAAGGTGTGATCAGGTTCCGGCTGTCACCTGTCCATGACAGCGATCGCGTCAACCTCGATCAAATACTCGGGTCTCGCCAGCGTCTCTACCCCAACCACGGTGTCGACCGGTTTGTGATCCCGAAACAGCGCGACCCGAGCCTGTTCGATGACCGGCAAGTAGGCGGGCTGGTGATGAACGACGAAGATCGTGATCTTGGCGACCTGATCAGGACGGGTATCGCTGGCGGCAAGAGCACGGCCGAGGTTGGCGAACACCTGACGGGCCTGGATCGCCAGGTCTCCAGGACCGACGAGGTTGCCCTGTTCATCCTCGGGTTCTTGGCCGGCGATGAACACCAGTCGGCTTCCCGTGGCGACGATGACATGGGTGTAGGTCGAGGGAGTGGGCAGGTTTGTGGGATTGATGCGTTCAAGCGCCATTGAGTCACCTCGCGACGGGGTCTTCCTGAAGCGGTGCTACCTAGTGTCCTTGGGCTGTAGTTCGTAGGCAGAAGCGTTTAACGGATTCGAGGATCTCGCCTGCGGTCTTGGTCCAGGTGAACGGGCGTGGGTCGTTGTTGCGGTTCGCGATCCATGTTTCATCGGGGGCGGGGAAGGCTGTCAAGCGAATATCTCACCTTGCGGACGGAGCGTCTGAGGTGTTCGGGCCTCGGGCGGGAAGGGCGCGGCGGTGCGGCGACGGCGTCAGTTGTCTGGCTGTCGCGGCGCGGCGGCGGGCGTGGAGCGCGCGGCGGGCCGCGGCGGCGCCTTCT
>JBOGDN010000226.1:0-4542 GCA_050742995.1 Stackebrandtia sp.
GCGCGACTCCGATTACAATCCCCGCAGCGCAACTCGCCCGGCGACCGGCTTCCGTCAGCAGCCAGGCCCTGCGCCACCCATGACCGCCCGGACCCGTCGAATGGTTTCACAAGCCGTTCGCGGGAGTGAAAGAACGCCCGAAGTGACCGATCTGACCGATCTGCCCGATTACCGACTGACCCACCTCCAGGCCCTCGAGGCCGAGTCGCTCCACATCTTCCGCGAGGTCGCCGCCGAGCTCGAGCGGCCCGCCCTCATGTTCAGCGGGGGCAAGGACTCGATCGTGATGCTGCGCCTGGCCGAGAAGGCCTTCTGGCCGGCCCGGATCCCCTTCCCGGTCCTCCACGTCGACACCGGGCTGAACTTTCCGGAGGTGATCGAATTCCGGGACCGCCGGGCGGCCGAGCTGAGCGTCCAGCTGATCGTCGCATCGGTTCCGGATGCGATCGAGCGCGGCCTTGTCAGGCCGGAGCCGAATGGCTCGCGCAACCGCATCCAGACGCCGGTGCTGCTCGACGCGGTGGAGAAGTACCGCTTCGACGCGCTGTTCGGCGGCGCGCGGCGCGACGAGGAGAAGGCGCGCGCCAAGGAGCGGGTGTTCTCCTTCCGCGACGAGTTCGGCCAGTGGGACCCGAAGAACCAGCGGCCGGAGCTGTGGAGCCTGTACAACGGGCGCACTCACCCCGGCGAGTCGATCCGGGTGTTCCCGCTGTCGAACTGGACCGAGCTGGACATCTGGCGTTACATCGCCAGCGAGAACATCCCGCTGCCGTCGATTTACTTCGCGCACGACCGCGAGGTCGTCGAGCGGGACGGAATGCTTTACGCCGTCAACGAGTTCGTGAAACTGCGCGACGGCGAGTCCACGCAGACGCGCCGGGTGCGCTACCGCACCGTCGGCGACGCCTCGTGCACCGCCGCGGTGGCGTCGTCGGCCGACGACGTCGAGAAGGTGATCGCCGAGGTCGCCGCGACCCGGCTCACCGAGCGGGGCGCCACGCGCGGCGACGACCGGGTCAGCGAGGCGGCGATGGAAGACCGCAAGCGGGAAGGCTATTTCTAAATGGACGAAACAACCGAGCTGCTGCGGTTCGCCACCGCCGGAAGCGTCGACGACGGCAAGAGCACCCTCATCGGGCGGCTGCTGTACGACACCAAGACGCTTTTCGACGATCAGCTGTCGGCCGTGGAGCAGGTCAGCGCCGCTCGCGGCGACGAGTACACCGACCTGGCGCTGCTGACCGACGGGCTGCGCGCCGAGCGCGAGCAGGGGATCACCATCGACGTGGCGTACCGGTACTTCGCCACTCCGAGGCGGAAGTTCATCATCGCCGACACCCCCGGGCACGTGCAGTACACCCGCAACATGGTCACCGGCGCCTCCACCGCGGACCTGGCGTTGATCCTCGTCGACGCGCGCAAGGGCCTTGTGGAGCAGTCGCGGCGGCACGCGTTCTTGTGCTCGCTGCTTCGCGTGCCGCACCTGGTGCTCTGTGTCAACAAGATGGACCTTGTGGACTACTCGCAGGAGGTCTTCGACTCCATCGCCGACGAGTTTTCCGGATTCGCCGCCAAGCTCGACATCGCCGACCTGGCGACGGTGCCGATTTCGGCGCTCGAGGGCGACAACGTGGTGTCGCGTTCGGACCGGATGCCGTGGTATGAGGGCACGTCGCTGCTGCACCACCTGGAGAACGTGCACATCGCGTCGGACCGGAACCTGACCGACGCGCGTTTCCCGGTGCAGTACGTGATTCGTCCGCATTCGAACTCCAATCACGACTACCGCGGCTACGCCGGGCAGGTCGCCTCCGGAGTGATGAAGCCCGGGGACGAGGTGATGGTGCTGCCGAGCGGGTTCACCACCACGATCGCGTCGATCGAGACCGCCGACGGCCCGGTGGAACACGCGTACCCGCCGATGTCGGTGACGGTCCGGCTCGCCGACGAGCTGGACGTCTCGCGCGGCGACATGATCTGCCGCCCCAACAACAGCCCGCAGACGCAGCAGGACGTCGAGGCGATGATCTGCTGGATGGACGAGGCGCAGCCGCTGCGGCGGGGACGAAAGTACGCCATAGTGCACACCACGCGCGCGGCGCGCACCATCGTCAAGGACCTGCACTATCGGCTGGACGTGAACACGCTGCACCGCGACGAGACGGCCGAAAACCTGTCGCTCAACGAGATCGGCCGGGTCAAGCTGCGCACCACGGTGCCGCTGTTTTGCGACGCCTACCGCCGCAACCGTTCCACCGGCAGTTTCATCGTCATCGACGAGAACACCAACCGCACGGTCGGCGCCGGGATCATCGTGGAAGCCGCGTAGCGAAGCTTCGCGCGCCGGGGCGGGTTCGAGAATCCTCAAAGGGGGTTGTCGAACCCGCCCTTAGAGCTCCTGACTTTGTCCTCTTCCGTGGCGAGCGGCTCCGGGTGGATGCAACGGTCGTAAGCCGCTGTACGGCCGCAGGCCCCGCGTGATCGAGCAGACAAGAGCAAGGCGGAGGTGCTTCTGCATCCCGGTGTTGGATGCGGGAGTGCCGACAACGCCGCGAGTAAAAGCTCGAACGACGGTGCTTCGCAAGGACCGTCGCGTCTGGTGGACGCGCAGCAGGAAACGGGACAAAGTCAGGAGCTCTTAGCTCGCGTCAGTCCTCGGTGTGATTGGAGCGCGTCTGGCGGGCTTCCCGGACGGCCCGGTCGGCGACGCCGTAGGTGCCGTTGCCGCTTCCCGAGGCCGTTCCGCCGGTCAGCGGCGCCCAGCCGATGTTGACGTTCGGCGTCACGCCGGGCACAAGGGACTCCCAGTCCTCTCTGCGCAGAGCGGCGGCGATGCGTCGTCCGATGTCGGCGGTTTCTTCCACCGGCGCGTGCGGCAGCACCAGCACGAATTCGTCGCCGCCGTAGCGGGCGACGAAGTCGCCGCGGCGCATGATGCGCATCAGGACTCCCGCGGTGCGCTGCAGGATGGCGTCGCCGGAGAGGTGCCCGTGCGCGGTGTTGATGTGCCGGAAGCCGTCCAGGTCGATCAGGCCGATCACCGCGGGCTCGTCGCGTTTGACGAGCTCGTCGACGTGTTCGAGCAGGTGTCGCCGGTTGGGAAGCCCGGTAAGCGGGTCGGTGAGGGCCTTGTCGGCGTCGGAGTTGGCGGAGCGGCGCAGGTGCTCGTGGTCGAGCCGGGCCGCGATTCCGTCGATGAACAGCCGCCGCAGCTGGTCGCTGGCGCGCGCGTGCACGGCGAAGGTCTCGCGGTCGGCCTGATAGGCCGCCTCGAAGTCGGCTTCGGCGAGGTAGGTGAGCGCGCGCAGCCGCGGCGCCTCGGCCGCGCCGAGGACGGCGGCCGACGAGGTGGCCTGGGTGAGGCGCTTGCGCGCCTGCACGCCCTTGGACTCGGCGATGTACAGGCAGATGCGTCCGAAGTGCCGCAGGTCGGCGGTCCAGGCGTCGTTGCCGCCGGCGGCGAGGCAGCGGCGCGCGTCGAGGGTCGCCTCGTGGCCGAGGGCCTGCAGCCGCGCGGCGGCGTATCCGATCCAGGGGATGTCCACTCTGGCGATTCCGGGCAGCCCGTCTTCGTGCACGGGCAGCCGGGAGATGTCGGAAAGCAGGGCGCGCAGCACCCGGACGCACCCGTCGGTGTCGCCGCGATGGTCGAGCGAAAGCCCGTGACGCACCTGCACTTCGGGCTCGGAGAGCGTCCAGCCGAGATCGGCGTCGGCGGCGGTCTCGCGGGCGCGCGCGGCGGCCTGCGCGGCGTGTTCGTGGAAGCCGATGTAGGAGTAGACGACCGCGAGGTTGTGCCAGGCGATGGCGCCCATGCGCGACGGCTCCTCCACGCCGGACAGAGCTCGTCCGCTGTGCACCAGGTGGGTCACGCAGCGCTCGATCGATCCCTCGGCGTGCGCGGTGAAGGCGGCCAAGGCGTGAAAGTAGCCGCTGGGGACCTTCCCGCCGTGCGCGCGCACGGCGGCGTAGGCGCGGTCCACCGTCGAGGTGTATTCGCCGGAACGTTCCAGATTGATGACGGCGGCCAGCCGCAGCAGCACCGCCCAGGTGCGTTCGTTGACGTCGTCGGTTTCGTCGAGCACGGAGTCGGCGCAGGACACGACCTTCGTCATCCGGCCTTCTTGCATCAGCTGGCGGAGGTGCGTCAGTCGATCGGGCAAGTCGTCGACGGTCGTCACATCCTCACCTCGCTGCGTGCTGCCGGTGCCGGTTCTGGCATGGTGATCGAGCGCGCCCGGACGACGAGTCGGGCAAGCCTCTATGGGTTATGGGTTAAAGCATGCCTTACCGACGCCAGGGTCGTCCATGCGGTACGGCGGAAGGGTGGGAACGTGAATCCGTCGCAGACTCCCCGCCGGGAGGATTTGACTTTCGACGCGTCGAATCGTCGTGAATGGGCCGATTTGCTGCGCACGGCCGAGGCGAAGCTCGCCGAGGCGGGAGTGGACACGCCCCGAAACGACGCTGAGCTGCTGGCCGCCCACGCCGCCGGGATCGCCCGCGCGGCGCTGCTGACCGCGCCGCCGCCCGAGGAGGAGG
>JBOGDN010000227.1:0-8375 GCA_050742995.1 Stackebrandtia sp.
GCGGCGCTGTTGACGGGCGCCGGCGTCATCGGCGTCTCCCGCAGCGGCCACTCAGAGGGAGGCGGCTCGATGGCGGGCCGCTCGGCGCGCGGGGCCGCGGCGGCGAACTCGGCGCTCGAGGGCCAAAACGCCAGCAGCAGGCCCACCAGGATCACCCCGGCGACTCCCCACAGCCCGACGCTTTGCGGCACGGAAAGGGACGACTCCGCCAGCGCGCCGATCGAGACCACGGCCAGACCCTGCACCAGCGACATTCCGCTTTGCATGACGCTGAAGGCGCGGGCGCGGTACCCGTCCGGAACCGCCTTGACGAACGTCGCGTTCAGCGGCGCCAGGACCGCGGAGCTCAGTTTGGCGACCGCGGCGATTCCGAGCACGGCCCCCCAGACCGGGTCGAGCAGGGCCGTCGTCAGCGCAAGCGGCGCGATGAGCACCATGGGTCGCAGCAGCTTCTGGCGCAGGCCGGGGCGGACGAACCGGGTGAACACGATGGTGGCGACGATCGTGGCCGCCGGCGCCGTGCCCATGATCAGCCCCTGCAGCAGCGCGCCGCCGCCCAGATGGTCGGACCACGCCGCCGCGGCCCCCTCGGTGACGATGGTGAAGCCGACGACGGTGAACACCACGAAGGCGATCATCCGCAGCACCCGGTTGCCGAACACCAGCGCGAAGCCTTCGCCGGTCTCGCGGAACAGGTTCTTGCGCTCTTTCCCGTTCTTTTCGGCGGGACGGTGCGAGACGAACGCGATCAGCAGCAGTCCGGAGATGCCGAAGCAGGCCGAGTTGATCGCCAGCGCCAGGTGCGGATTCAACCCGGCCAGGACGCCGCCCAGGACGTACCCGGTCAGCTGCGCGGTCTGGTTGATCGTCATGTAGACCGAAAGCCCAAGCGTCAGCGCGTCGCCGAAAAGCAGCTTGGGGAACAGCGCCGAACGCGAAGACTGGTAGGCGGGCTCGACCAAGGCGACGCCGAACATCAAGGTCAACATGACCGGCAGCGGCATGCCGGGAATCGCCACCAGCCCGATCAAGATCATCCGGAGGAAGTCCGCCACGATCATCGTCGTGCGGTAGGGAAGCCGGTCGGCCAGCGTGGCCAGCAGCTGCGCCGGGCCGAGATACGGCGCGTAGGTGATGGCGAACGCCCCCGCCGACAGCAGCGTCGAACCCGTGGAGTTCCAGACCAGGAAGGTGACGGCCACGCGGGCGAGCATGCCGCTTGCACGCGAAATCGCGAACGAGCCCATCAACGCGCGAACCTCGCCGGTGGCGAACACCTCGCGATAGGTCGCCTGCCGCTCGTCTAGGTCGGGGTCGTCACTCACCGCCGGGATGTCCTTCCGGTGAAGCTGGGCTCACAATTCACGCCTACGTCATCACAGTCTGCCCGATCGTACGATTGCACAGCAAGCCGGACGGCTACTCGGCGAGGCCGAAAGGTTGACTTATTGTGATCCTCCGTCCGCGCCCTGCTGCCGCCCCCGGCGCACGTAGACCCGGTTGTCCGACATCGCGTCGGCGATTCCGGCCGCCCGCAGGGCGTGGCTGACGCGACGGCGCAGTTCCCTGCCCACGGCCCACTGGTCGGGCGAGCTGGTCTTGACCTGAATCCTGTAGACGGCGCCGTCCATGGTCATGTCGACGACGCCGAGCGCCTCCGGCGCGTCCGTGATCGACTCCGCCCACTGCGGATCCTCCGCGAGCTCGGCGGCGGCGGCGACGATCGCGGCTCCGGCGGCGTCCACGTCCACCGCGGGATCGAGCGGAACGTCCAAAATCACCTGCGCCCAGCCCTGGCTGTGGTTGCCGACGCGCAGCACCTCGCCGTTGCGGACGTACCACAGCGTCCCCGAGATGTCGCGCACCGTGGTCACGCGCAGGCCCACCATCTCCACGGTTCCCGAGGCTTCGCCCAGGTCGACGACGTCGCCGACTCCGTACTGGTCCTCCATGATCATGAAGATGCCCGAAAGCACGTCCCTGACAAGCGTCTGAGCTCCGAAGCCGAGGGCGACGCCGACCACGCCGGCGCTGGCGAGCAGCGGCGCCAGGTTCACGTTGAACTCCGAAAGGATCAGCAAGAACATGACGGCCAGGACCAGCCAGGTCACCAGGTTGCGCAGCACCGAGCCCATGGTCTCGGCGCGCTGCCGGCGGCGGTCGCCGAGCAGCGCGGCGGTGTCCGCGTCCGTCATCAAGTTCGGCATGCGCTCCCGGAAGGGCCGCAGAATCGTCGGCGAGGCGCCCTCGGCCGTGTTGAAGGTCAGCCGCTTGATCGCGCGGTTGACCAGAGTGCGCACTATCAGGCACACGGCGACGATGAGCACGATCCGCATGGGCCTGACCACAAGCCAGTGGCTGTTTTCGGCGAGCCACGTGCTGCCGACGGTGTTCCAGATCAGATGACAGGCGGCGTCGTCGGGGTTGGAGAGGCATGAGGGCGGCTCGGCGGCGAAGCCCAAGAATGTCAGCACGCTCTCGTTCCTACCTCATCGCGCCCCGCGAATGACCGAGACCTGACTGACGCATTAAGACCCGGCCAACCGGGGTGCGGTTTCGCAATAAATGAGGGAGACTAGGACGCGCCGATCGGAGGTGCGACACATGACCGCGGACAGGCTGAAACCTGTCGCCGTATCCACGACGTGCGCCCTGGTGCTCAACGCCAGCTATGAACCGCTGTGCGTCGTGCCGATGCGTCGCGCCGCGGTGCTGCTGTTGACGGACAAAGCCGAGACGGTCACTCCAGGCGACGGCGTGCTGCGCAGCGAGCGCAGGATGATCCCGGTGCCTTCGGTGGTGCGTCTGCACCGCTACGTCAAAGTGTCGCGCCGTCGCGGAGTCAGCCTGACGCGCCGGGCGGTCTTCGCAAGGGACGGCTGGCGTTGCGCCTACTGCGGCGGCCCCGCCGAGACGATCGACCACGTGATGCCCCGCAGCCGCGGCGGCGGCCACAGTTGGGACAACGTGGTGGCCTCCTGCGCGCCCTGCAATCACAAGAAGAGCGACCGCACCCTCATAGAGATGGGGTGGCGGCTTACCGCGCCCCCGGCCCCGCCGAAGAATCCGTTGTGGCGCGTGCTCGGGCACCGGACGCCGGATCCGCGGTGGGCCGTGTGGTTAATGGCCGCATGAGACGGAATTTCAAGTGACCTGACCGGGTTCGGCGGGTTGCTTTTCGTATGTGCGCAAGACGACGACGTCCCGAATGGCGGCGAAACCGTCCCGAATGTCGGCGAAGCTGTTGTACAGCGGCGCGAATCCCATCCGGACGCGGTCGGGCGCGCGGTAGTCGGGGACCACGCCCGCCTCGCGCATCGCCTGGCTGATGCGCCACGCGTCCGGGTGCGCGATCGTCAGGTGCCCGCCTCGCGCGCTCGGCTCGCGCGGCGAGGCGAGCCTGAACCCCAGCGGAGTCAACTGCGCGTCGAAGAGGGCGAGGGCGTATTCGCCGAGCCGCAGCGACTTCTCGCGGATCGCCTCGATCCCGGCCTCGGACACCAGGGAGACCGCCGCTTCCACGGCGGCGACGCCGAGGATCGGGGGCGTGCCCACGGCGAAACGCCCGATGCCGTCGACGGGCGCGTAGTCGGGGCCCATGGCGAACTGGTCCTTTTGCGAGAACCATCCCCAGACGGGCTGTCGCAGCCGGGAGTGCAGATCGCGGCGCACGTACAGAAACGCCGGCGCTCCCGGCCCGGCGTTGAGGTATTTGTAGGTGCAGCCGACGGCCATGTCGACTTCGCACGCCGAAAGCTCCACGGGGACCGCGCCGACCGAATGGCATAGATCCCACAGGACCATCGCGCCGGCGTCGTGGACGATGCGGGTGACGGCGGCCATGTCGGCCAGCGCGCCGGATCGGTAGGCCACGTGGGACAGACAGACCACGGCGACGTCGTCGCCGACGGCCGCGGCCACTCGGGCGGGGTCGACGCCGCCGTCGACGTCGGTCCTTATCGTGCGCAGACTCGCGTCGGCGCGTTCGGCCAGGCCTTGCAGGATGTAGCGGTCGGTGGGGAAGTTGTCGTCGTCGGTGACGAGCACGCGTCGGCCCGGCGGCGCGGCGTCGAGCGCGGCGGCGGCCAGCTTGTAGAGGTTGACGCTTGTGGAGTCGCACACGAGCACCTCGTCCGGCTCGGCGCCCAGCGCCGCCTCGGCGAGCCGGGCCCCGGCGGCGGCCGGCATGTCGATCCAGCGGTCCCACCCGGCGACGAGCTCCTGCGTCCACTCGGCGTCGACGGTCCGCAGCAGGGCGTCGCGCACGACCGTCGGCGGGCGGCCGAGCGAGTTGCCGTCCAGGTAGACCACGCCTCGCGAGTCGTGGGCGAACCGTCCGCGAAATTCCCGCAGCGGGTCGGTCCGGTCCAGTTCGGCGGGGTCGCTTGCGGCGTGCACGTCGTCGAACATTCCCCCATGATGCCCGCGAGCGGGCGGGGCGGGGGCGCGACGTTCGTCATTCCCGCCCGCCCTGTCGGCGCCCGCGCCGACCAGTTCGGATACGGTATTGCGCGACCTAAAGGCGCGCGGCCGCGGGCCGTGAGCCTCAAGGCCGGTCGGTTGTCGAAGTTGAAGGCGGAAGATGACGGTTCTGGAGACGGTGCTGACGTTCGTCGGCATCCCCGCCGCGGTGGTCGTCTTGGTGGTGGGCCTGGTGTACTTCCCGGGCTCGAGTTCCCACAAGCGCTACCGCCCCGGTCGGGAATACGACTTCGCCCCGGTGTGGTACCTGGCTCGCCCCGAGAAGGTGTCTGTGGCCGGCGCCGCCGACCACGTGGCGCGCGCCGAGGCCGACGCCGATCTCAAGATTTTGGAAAGCTCAGCCTCGCAGGCGCGGGCCGGCAACAAGGGAGGCGCGAGTGGCAACTGGTGAGGACACGGTCGTGAAGACGGCGACTCCGCAGGCCGTCGCGACCGACGGCGACGGCAGCCCGTTCACGGTGCGGCAGCTGTTGCGCATCGACGAGGCCCTGACCGTGGCCGATCGCCAGACCGGCCTGACGTTCAGCGTCTACGTCGGCCCGCTGCACGAGCCGACGGTCGGCGCGGCCCGCGGGCTGCACGACAAGCTGGACGACCCCTCCAAGAGCGTGCTTCTGGCGGTGTCTCCGGAGCAGCGGCAGCTGGAGATCGTCACCGGCGAGACCGCGCAGAAGCGGATCCCAGACCGCAGCGCCGCGCTGGCGGCGCTGTCGATGACGGCGTACTTCGGCGGGGGAGACCTGGCCAGCGGCATCGTCACCGGCCTGCGAATGTTGGCCGACCAAGCGTCCTGAATCACACGTGACTGAACGCTTCGTTGGCTATACCATTGCCGCACACGTCGTGGAAATCGCCGCGGCTCGAGTGTGAAAGCAGGTGGCTCAGGGTCCTCCGGGCCCGGATCTATGACTGACGTACCGTCTTCTGCCGGGGCGTCTCGTCCCCAAGCCAAGATCAAGGTGGGCGACCCCGGAACGATGGTCAGCCTGCTCGGCTCCGCCGACGAGCACCTGCGATTCATCGAGCGCAGCATCCGCGCCGACGTCCACGTTCGCGGCGACACCGTCACCTTGACCGGCGCGCCCAAAGACATCGCCGAGGCCGAGCGCCTGTTCTACGAGCTGATCGCGCTCGTCGAGCGCGGCGAGGCCATCACCGTCGACGTGGTGCGCCGCACCGCGGGCATGATCGCCTCCGGCGAACCCGAGCAGCCCAAAGACCTGCTCGCCCAGAACATCCTGTCGCGACGCGGCCGGTCGATCCGGCCCAAGACCGTCGGCCAGAACCGCTATGTGGACGCCATCGACAACCACACGATCGTGTTCGGCATCGGCCCGGCGGGCACCGGCAAGACGTACCTGGCCATGGCCAAGGCGGTGCAGGCGCTGCAGGCCAAGGAGATCAACCGGATCATCCTGACGCGTCCCGCGGTGGAGGCCGGCGAGCGGCTCGGCTACCTGCCGGGGACGCTCTACGAAAAGATCGACCCGTACCTGCGTCCCCTGTACGACGCCCTGCACGACATGCTCGACCCGGAATCCATCCCCCGCCTCATCGAGTCGGGCACGATCGAGGTCGCGCCCCTGGCATATATGAGGGGTAGAACTCTGAATGACGCGTTCATTATTTTGGACGAGGCGCAGAACACCACGCCCGAGCAGATGAAGATGTTCTTGACCCGGCTTGGCTTCGGGTCGAGGGTCGTGGTGACCGGCGACATCACGCAGATCGACCTCCCCGGCGGGGAGCCGAGCGGTCTGCGCGTCGTGCGCGAGATCCTCGACGGCGTGGGCGATCTCCACTTCGCCACGCTCGGCAGCGCCGACGTGGTGCGGCACCAGCTGGTCGCCGACATCGTGGACGCCTACGCCAAATGGGATGCTGGACAGCGTGAAGGCGACGGCGGAGACGGCCGCTCCGGCGCCGGCCGCCGACGGCGACGATGATCGGGAGACGTTGAGACCGTGCCTATCGAGATAGCAAACGAGTCCGGCGTCGAGCTAGACGCCGACGCGATCCGAGACGCGGCTCGACACGCGCTTACCGAGATGGGCGTGCACCCGATGGCCGACCTGTCGATTCTGGCGGTGGACAAGGGATACATGGCCGACTTGAACCGCCGCTGGATGGGCGCCGACGGTCCCACGGACGTGCTGGCGTTCCCCATGGACGAGCTCAACGTGCGCCGCGGCCCGTCCCCCGACGAAGAGACGACCGCCGAGACCCTCCTCGGCGACATCGTGCTGTGCCCGGAAGTGGCCGCGAACCAGGCGCTGGCCGCCGGTCACACGGCCGCCGACGAACTGCACATGCTCACCGTCCACGGCGTGCTCCACATCCTGGGCTACGACCACGCCGAACCCGACGAGGCGAAGCAGATGTTCGGGCTGCAAAAGAACCTGCTGGACAGCTGGCGTCGAGAACGGACTTTATTACTTCGATGTCGTCAACAACTCTGCTCGGCATGGCCGCCGCGTTGGTGGTCCTCGCCGGGTTGGCCGCGATGGTTGACGCGGCCCTGTCACGGGTGTCCCCCGCCCGGGCGGCCGAGCTTGTAAGAGAAAAAACCCGCGGCGCGACGTCGCTGCAGCACGTCGCCGCGGACGTACCGCGCTACGTCAATCTGCTCATGCTGTTGCGTCTGACGTGCGAGCTGACCGCGACCACTTTGGTCGCCACGTGCGCGTTTCGCGCCTGGGGCGTGGGATGGGAAGCCACGCTCGCCACGGCCGGCGCGATGACGATCGTCAGCTTCGTCCTCATCGGAGTCGGCCCCCGCACGCTCGGCTGGCAGCACGCCTACCCCGTGGCCCTCGCCGGCGCCGGGATCGTGCGCTGGCTCGGCCGCGCCCTCGGGCCGCTGACCCGGCTGCTCATCGCGATCGGCAACGCGGTGACGCCCGGGAAGGGCTTCCGGGAGGGTCCCTTCGCCACCCAGACCGAGCTGCGCGAACTCGTCGACATCGCCGAACAGCGCGGCGAGGTGGAGCACGGCGAGCGCGAGATGATCTATTCGGTGTTCGCCCTCGGCGACACCATCGCGCGCGAGGTCATGGTGCCGCGCACCGAGATGGTCTGGGTCGAGTCGGGCAAGGACACCGAGCAGGCCCTGAAGCTGGCGCTGCGGTCCGGCTTCTCCAGGATCCCGGTGGTCGGCGAGGATCTTGACGACGTCCTGGGCGTGGTCTACCTGAAGGACCTGGTGCGGGTCAACGGCGACGGCGGCTCCCGACCGGTCTCCGAGGTGATGCGCGAGGCGACCTTCGTGCCCGAGTCGAAGCCCGTCGACGACCTGCTCAGAGAGATGCAGGCGGCCAGGATCCACATCGCCATCGTGGTCGACGAGTACGGCGGCACGGCCGGTCTTGTCACCATCGAGGACGTTCTCGAGGAGATCGTCGGCGAGATCACCGACGAGTACGACGTGGAGCGTCCCGTCGTCGAGGAGCTGGAAGGCGGACTGCTGCGGGTGACCGCGCGAATGTCCGTAGAGGACCTGGCGGAGCTGTGCGAAGTGGAGATCCCGCAGGGGGACGTGGAGACCGTCGCCGGCTTGCTCGCCCAGTCGCTTGGCAAGGTGCCCATCCCCGGCGCCAACGCCGTGGCGTACGGCCTCGATCTGACCGCCGAGGGCACGGCCGGGCGGCGCAACCGGATCGACACCGTGCTGGTGCGCCGGCTCAAGCCGCCGGACGAGCCGACCGACGCCGACGACGAAAGGCAACGACAGCGCGATGAACGATGACGACGTGACAATGTCTCAGCTGGACCCCGAAGACGACAAGCTGGTCGTGCTGGCGCGTTCGGCCGCCGCGCGCGTGGGCGCTCCCGAGGGCGCGGCCGTGCGCGACGACGACGGGCGCACCTACGCCGCGGCGTCGGTGTCCCTGCCG